>NZ_JAAGPB010000028.1:0-40347 GCF_017104585.1 Burkholderia sp. Ac-20392 | reverse complement strand
CCTGCACGGCCGCCTGGCGGCGCGCATTGATCTCGCGTGCCGAGCGGCGCTTCAGGTGACGCACCAGCGCGTTGCGCGCGCCGTTGCCCGGCTCCGTGTCGGCCACGCCGGCGATCTGTCCTTCGTAGCCCATCAGCCCGTCGAGCCGCACGTGCTGCCGCTCGCCGATGCGGTTCGCGAGCGCGAGTGCGCCGGCCGCATCGCGCACCGGCGAGCGGTACATGCCGAAGTACAGGCCCGGATACGCGGACGACATGTCGAGATCGATCGCGAGCGGGATCGTCACGCGTTCCTCGTGGGCGACGCGGTCGATCGCGTCGACCTGCGCCGCGTCGTCGACCATCAGCGTGATCGAGCGGCCGCGCCGGAGCTGCGCGGCCACCGCGCGCAGGTCGTCGGGCTCGACGGTCGGATACGCGACGACGATGTCGTCGAATCCGCCGTCCGCAAGCCACGCGGCTTCCGCGGCCGAGTAGCACAGCAGCCCCTGCATGAACGGGCCGGCGGCGAGCACCGCGCCGATCAGTTCGCGCGAGCGCACCGACTTCGTCGCGAGCCGGATCGGCAGGCCGCGTGCGCGGCGCTTCAGGTCGGCGAGGTTCGCATCGAGGCAGTCGAGGTTGACGAAGGCGGCAGGTAGCCGGCGGCCCGCGAGTGCGTCGCGATAGGTCGGGTAGTCGTGGACGGCGGCGGGTGCGCGATGCGGAAGGTCTGCACGGCTCATGGAACGGGCTCGGCTGGGTGGGGTGGGTGTCGCGCCGACCGTTCGGCGCGTGTCGGAAACCAGCATAGGGCTGGCCAAAATCACGACCAAGCGCTGAGCGGGTCGTTCGACGGGTCTTATCCGGCCATCCGTATCGGCCACGCCGATGCATGGCCCGCGTGCTGCGCGCGGCTGGATCACGGCTTGCTTGGTGTCGCGGTGCACATGGCGCGTGCCGGCCCGAATCGCCGCCGGCCGGGCGTGACGCGCGACATCGCGCGCCTGGCCGGGCGACAACGAAATGCGTTTCAAACGTTCTGCCGGGCGTGGCCGATGCGAGCAGGTTTAGTGCCTGCGTTCTAGTGCCGCTTTTGACTGCATGCCGGATTCGACCTAGAACCTACTCGCGGATGCACCGGCGAAGAACGGCATGACGTGACGAGGAGGCGACGTGAAGAAGAACAGGGCACTCTGGCGGCGCACGGGCGCGATCGCGGCGATCGGCGTGGCCGTCGTCGCAATCTGGCGATATGAAGCGGCGACACCGGCGCAAGCCGCGTCGTCCGACACAGCAGCGACCACGACGGCGAGCGCGCAGCCAGGCGCGGCCGATACGTTCGGCACCGGCGCGGCGACGCCAGGCCCGGAGGAACGGCGGCTCGACGTCGACGCGCTGCGCCGCAGCCTCGCGGGGCGCCCCGACGCGGATGCCGAAGTGAAGCGCATCGTCGCATTCGCGCGCTTTCGCGACGAGGTTGCCGCGTATGGGGATCGCCGCAACAGCATGCTGCAAGCCGAGCGCGCCGCGCTCGCGCGACGGATTCTCGACGAACTGCCCGACCATGTCGCACGCAACGAGATCGTGCCGGTGCAGGCCGAAGCGCTGAGCGCGGCGCTGCTGACCGACATCGAAGCCGACCCCGCGACACGCAGCGCGGCGATCCGGTCGATGCGCGCGCAATGGGACACCTATGCGCAGCAGACGGTCGGCCCGTCGCCGGCGCAGGACCCACGCTATCTCTCGTACGAACAGCAGAGCCGCGACGTCGTCCGGCAGGTTCAGGCGAGCATTCCCGATCCCGATCAGCAACAAGCCGTCATCGCGCAGCGCCTGCAGGCGTTGCGGGTCCAGCTGTTCGACGGCGCGTCACCGTCCGGCGCGCACTGAGCGCCGAATCCGCGACGCCGGGACGGAGCCCGGCGGCCGCGTCATGTCCATCGACAAGGAGGGGAGATGTCCACAGCACGAAGCCTGCTGCGCGCGGCCGTTGCCACGCTGCTCGGTTGCGCGGCACTGAACGGCCAGGCCGCCGATACGACGATGCCGGATCCGTCGATTCCATATTATTCGTGGTACGAAGTGACGTTGCCAGAGAGCACCGGTGCATCATGCGGCAACGGCACGCCGATGCGCTTCTACATCAATCGCGCGCAGTCGGACAACCTGCTGTACATGATGGAGCCGGGCGGCGCGTGCTGGGATTACGGCACCTGCACGCAAACGTCGACCGGCGCCGAGGCCGGCCTCGGCGGCTTCAACCCGGACGGCATCCCGCACAACTACATGAACGGCACCGCGAACGAGAGCCTGCTGTCGTCGTTCCTGTCGCCGTTGCTCACGCGGATGGATCTCGCGCACATTCTCGTCGGCGAACCAAAGGTCGAGACGCAGCAGTGGACACAGGTTTTCGTGCCCTATTGCACCGGAGATATCCACATGGGCAGCGCGGTGCGCAACTACACCGCGCCGGGCGGCGACTGGCGGCTGCAGCACTACAGCGGGCTGAAGAACATCCAGGCCGTCGCGCAGTGGCTGACGTCGCACGGCTTCGGCAAGCCGAACCGGCTGCTCGTGTACGGGATGAGCGCGGGCGGCTACGGCACGCTCGCGAACTACGCGACGCTGCGCAACACGCTGCAGCCGCAGGCGCATAGTTCGCTGCTCGACGACGCCGGCACGGTCTTCAACACGCCGTTCGATGCGGACGCGGCCACGCATCCGTCGGTCGGCCTGTACGACCGCGTGCGCACCGAGTGGGGGATGACGGGCCCCGACGGGATGATCACCGTGAACAGCCGGCTGACCAGCCATTTCGATCCGGGCAACATGGGGAGCGCGTACGCGGCGCTGTCGGCGACGTATCCGCACGACCGCTTCGGCTTCTCGAGCTACCAGCGCGACAAGATCATCGCCGCGTATCACTATCGCGCGTTCGTGCCGGCCGTGATCGCGGCGCCCGACGACGCGACGAAGGATTCGCTGTCGCTCGCGATGTTCGACCAGGAGCTGGACGGGCTGAAGCAGACGCTGAACCCGCTGCCGAACTTCGGCTACTTCATGCCGTGGGCGCGCAACGACTTCATCGACAACCACCAGGTGACGGCGGTCAGCTTTACCGGGTCGGGCATCCACGAGAACGGCGTCGACGCGGATATCGGCACGTTCGTTGACAACCTGCTGAACCAGCAGGACCCGGCCGATACGCCGGTGATGAAGGCGTTCCGCACGCAGCAGTGGTCGGATTTCACGTTCTCGACGTTTCTTGCGTGGATCGACAGCATCTTCAACCTGACCGGCGAAGCGGGGCCGATCTCGGGGCATCGGGCGTGAAGTGAAGCGACGGGTCGCCCGGGCGGGCGACCGCAGCGCAGTGCGGCGGCCGGGTGTCGTGGCCGCTCGCCTGCGTCGATGCGGGCGTGCGTCGCGGCGTTACGGCTTCACCACGGCAACCGCCGGCGCGCCCGAATCCACGCCAGGCGCACCGTTCGACCCGTAGGCCGCTTCGGTGCGCTTGCGCTCGGCCAGCCGCTTGGCGGCCAGGCGTTCCTGCGCGGCGACGATGTCGCCCGGATAGTTGTCGCCATCACCGGCGATCGGCTCGTAGCCGACCGACTCGAGGTCGAGCAGCTCCTGGCGTACCTGCGCACGCGTGAGCGTCGAGTGCGACGACTGCGCGTACGACGCGGTCGGTGCGGCGAGGAGAGCGGTGGCGGTAGCGGCGACGGTGGCGATGGTGACGATGATGGATTTCACGGTTTCCTCAGACGGTTTCGTTGCGGTTCGGCGCGATGGCGGCTGGCTGAACCGACGAGACAAGTTTAGGAACCCGGATCGGCCGGATAAATGGCGATTCCTGTCCAGATGTGTTCCTGAATCCGAGAAAGTGGGTGACGTATGGCGCCCGGTGAGCCGGCTTTGACTCGTCTTGATCGCGCGGAATGCCGATGGATGAGGGGGGGCAGCCGTTTCATCCGGGCGGCGATGCACGCGATGTTCGGCGGGCAGACGCAGGCCCGCCCGACAAAGCTAGTCGTCGAAGCGCGGGAATGCCTGCTGGCGCTTCATGTCCTTCAGCCATTCCTTGACGTTCGCCGGATCGTCGAACTCGCGCAGCGTCAGGTTCAGGTCGTGGATGCTGCGCTGAGTGCCCGCGATGTCGCGCGTGAGCATGCGCATGATGGTATCGGGCGCGACCTTGACGGACGGCGCGATCCCGTAGGTCCGCCGGAATCCGGTCTCGACGTCCTGGATCTCCTGGTCCAGCTCGCGCAGCTGATCTTCGAGGATGCCGTTGTAGCGCGCGAGCCGGTCTTCGCCGAGGCCGTTGATCGCGTGCCGGTCGATCTGTTCGATCTCCAGTTGCAGCTCCAGCAGTTGCAGGAGCTTGCCGTTCGCGTAAGCGTGGTTGACCCGCTGCATCAGCACCGTCTTGCGTTCCTGTTCCTGCGGATCGGTCTCGCGATCGGGGTGCAGCGCGCTCGCCAGCTTCCGGTAGACCTCGCGGATCGACCGGCTCGCTTCGGCCTGCTCGGCTTCGCGCTTCGCCAGCGCGGCCGATTGGCGGGGCGCTTTCTTGCGCTTCGCGCGCTGTGCCTCGCGGGCCGCGTGCTTGGCCATGTCGCGCTCGAACTGCTCGTCCAGTTCGGCCTGCACGCGCGCCATGAGTTCTTCGGGCGACAGCGCGTCGAGATCGTCTTTCGTGGTCGCGCCAGGCGTCGATTCCGGTTCCAGCTCCGGCTCGGCCGCTGCGTTGCTGCCGTGATCGGCCACGCTGTGCCGGGCGTGGATGGCCTTCAGCTGCGCGTCGTCGCTGAAGTCGAGCAAGTCGCGCGCCATGTTGGCGATCATCCCGGACAGGGTGTGCTGCTCGGCCTTGCTCAAGCCTTTCTGCAGGTACGCGTCGTCGAGCTGATTGAGCAACCGGATCCGCAGTGCGGTCGACGTCTGTTCGAGCGGCAACAGCTCGTCGACGAATTTCTTCTGGAAGGCCGGCATCGCGGCTTCCCACGCGCCGAGCCGCTCGCGTCGCTTCTCGATCTGCTGGACGAGCGTATTGAATGCTTTCTGGGCTTTCGACAGGCTGGCTGTCTCGTGGCCGGGCGCGATGGCGACCGCTGTTCCGCGACGTGCGGTCATGATGAATCTCCTTCGGCTGCGGCAGGACGCGCAGCAGCGCGGTATTTTAACCGGCCCGGCGTTTCTCCCGCGCCCGACATGGCGCCGCCATTACTGAAACAACTGCCCCTGCCCGGAGATCACGCGTTCGAAATCGTCGCGCAGGAACGGCAGGATCGCGTCGGCGACGGGCTGCAACTGGCAGCTCAGGTAGAACGCATAGTCGATCGGCGAGCGCATCGTTTCGAGCGGCTCGGGGCCGGCCGTCGTCATCACGTAGCTGATCCAGCCGCCGCGCTGATACTGCAGCGGGCGGCCCTGCGCCTGGTTGAACTCGTCGGCGATCCGCGCCGCGCGCACGTGCGGCGGCACGTTGCGTTCGTACTCGCGCAGCGGCCGGCGCACGCGCTTGCGGTAGACGAGCTGGTCGTCGAATTCGCCGGCCAGCGTGCGCCGCACGGTGTCGCGGATGAAATCCTGGTACGGCTCGCGGTTGAACACGCGCCGGTACAACTCGCGCTGGAACTGCTGCGCGAGCGGCGTCCAGTCGGTGCGCACCGTTTCGAGCCCCTTGAACACGAGATCCTCGCCGCCGTCGGCCGCTGCCGCGAGGCCGGCGTAACGCTTCTTGCTGCCTTCCTCCGCGCCGCGCACGGTCGGCATCAGGAAGCGGCGGTAGTGCCGCTCGTACTGCAGCTCCAGCGCGCTTGCGAGCCCGAAGTGGTCGTGCAGGTGCGCCTGCCACCAACGGTTCACGTGCTCGACGAGCGCGCGGCCCTTGGCGCCGGCTTCGTCGTCGTCGTGCGCGCGGCCGAGCCACACGAACGTCGAATCAGTATCGCCGTAGATCACTTCATAACCCTGCGCTTCGATCAGCTCGCGCGTGCGGTGCATGATCTCGTGCCCGCGCATCGTGATCGACGACGCGAGGCGCGGGTCGAAGAAGCGGCAGCCCGTCGAGCCGAGCACGCCGTAGAACGAATTCATGATGATCTTCAGCGCCTGCGACAGCGGCGCGTTGCGCTGCCGCTTCGCGTCGTCGCGGCCTTCCCATACGCGGCGCACGACGTCGGGCAGGCAGTGCGCGGTACGCGAGAAGCGCGCGCCGAGAAAGCCCGGCACCGATGCGTCGTCGCCGGGATTCGCGAGCCCTTCGATCAGCCCGACCGGATCGATCAGGAACGTGCGGATGATCGATGGATAGAGGCTCTTGTAGTCGAACACGAGCACCGAGTCGTACAGCCCGGGGCGCGAATCCATCACGAAGCCGCCGGGGCTGTTCTGCCCCGTCACGTCGCCGAGGTTCGGCGCGACATAGCCGAGCCGGTGCATGCGCGGCAGGTACAGGTGCGTGAAGGCCGCCACCGACCCGCCGGTGCGATCGGCCGCGAGGCCCGTCACGCTCGCGCGTTCGAGCGCGAAGGACAGCAGGTCGGCCTTGTCGAAGATGCGCGTGACGAGCTCGCAGTCCTTCAGGTTGTAGCGCGCGAGCGCCGGCTTGTCGTGATCGAAGCGGCGCTGGATCTCGTCCATCCGCTGATACGGATTGTCGATCGACTTGCCTTCGCCGAGCAGCGCCTGCGACACGTATTCGAGGCTGAACGACGGGAACGTCCACGTCGCGGATTTCAGCATGTCGATGCCGTCCAGGATCAATCGGCCGGCCGCGCCCGCGAAGAAGTGGTCGGGTTGCTGGCCGTGCGCGCGCCAGTCGAGCACGCTGCCGCCGCGGCCGAGCTTCAACGGGATGCCGTATTGCTCCGAATGCGCATGCAGGATGCGCAGGTCGAACTGCACGAGGTTCCAGCCGATCACCGCATCGGGATCGTGTTCGTCGAACCATTCGTTGAGCCGCGCGAGCATTGCGGGCCGGCTGTCGCAGTAGTCGAGACGGAAGTCGATGGCGCCTGCTGCATCACTGTCGTCTCCGTTCGGTGGACCGAGCATGTAGACCTGCCGTTGCCCGCAGCCTTCGAGCGCGATCGAATAC
Source organism: Burkholderia sp. Ac-20392 (assembly GCF_017104585.1). Classification (NCBI taxonomy): domain Bacteria; kingdom Pseudomonadati; phylum Pseudomonadota; class Betaproteobacteria; order Burkholderiales; family Burkholderiaceae; genus Burkholderia; species Burkholderia sp. Ac-20392. The sequence continues at coordinate 33,258 of NZ_JAAGPB010000028.1, read as the reverse complement.
AGCTCGCCGTGGACGCTGGTTTCGATGTCGAGCGACACGCAGCGCAGCGCCGGGCGATAGCCGGTCGCGGTTTTCAGCTCGGCGCCGGTCAGCGTGCCGTCGCCGCCGGGTTGCCCGCGAAACTGCACGCAGGCCGTGATGAAGCGCTCCATCGCGTAGCGGTCGGGCGGCTGCACGTCGGCTTCGTAGACGTCGACGCCGGCTGCCGCGAGGCGCTTCTGCAGCCCGGACAGGTGGCGATAGCGCTTGCAATAGAGGCCGACGACCGGCCGCTGCCGGAAGTCGCGCAGCGCGAGCGGGCGCAACTCGGCCTCGCGCTCGCCGGCCAGCGTGCGTTCGGCGAGCGCCTGCTGTTCGGCCGGGATGAACGCGACGGCTTCCTGCGGGCGCAACCGCACGCGGCGCGGACCGTGTTCGGTTGCCAGCCAGAATTCGATCTCGATGCCGGATGCGGTGTCCCGCCAGTGGCGGGTGAGGATGAAACCCTGCTCGAACGCCGTCAAAACGCTTGCTCGTTGTGGATGCCCAGGCGGCGGATTTTAGCGCTTGGGCGGGGGGGCGTGCCGGAATGGCGTGCGCGATGTCGTGCCCCGGTATCGCGGGCAATGATCGTAAGATTCGGGGTCGATTCAACCAACCAGGCGTCGTTCAATGAAAATCACGATGGATCGTGTCGCACGTGGTGCCGCGCACGCTGTTGTCGCGGCTTGTCTATGGGGAAGCGGGAGCACGCTGTTCGCCGTGCCGAAACTGAAGATACTGCCGGCAGCCCAGGAAGCAGCCTGGATACAGGCAGTCAAGCGGCACCGGACAAAAGATGGGGCAACCGTTGCCGAAGTACTGGCCTTTGCGGAGAAAATGAGGCCGCGCGCTTTCAAGGTCGAACGAATCGAAGTCGGTTACAACGGTGCGACCGGTATCGCCGATGCGGTGACGATCGGCTACTGGATCGGAGCGAAGCGCACACCGGACGATGTGTATGTCGATCTCGGATATTCGATGTCGCCTGATGGCCGCGTCATGCCCGTACCGCCGAACCAGCCTACCGCAACGGCATTGGAGAGCGGACGGAATGCATTTCTGCGCGCTGTCGACGACACATATCGGGACACCTGCCAGTCCGATCCCGATTATCCGCCGGCTTGCTGACCCTCTTCACTCGCCGCCGTCTCCACACGACCTGGATACCCGATACCCGTCGGGTAACGCGGTACGTCGTGCGCGTCGCGTTCATCTCCAGCGCGGGTTCGGCGAGCGCGTGAAGTTCGGCGCGCGATCAGGCGACGGCGCGCCGTTGCGTGACGCGCCATTCGGCGTGCGTTGTACGGGAAGACTTGGGCGGCCAGCGGCGCGCGGCGACCGCGTACGGCTTTTGCGCCACGTATGCGTCGACGGAGAGTTCGAGCGCATCGTCGTCGATGCGGATCTCCCGCGCGACGAAAATCTGCCCTGGTTCGACCCGCATCGCAAACGCTTTACGTGCGTTTGTCCGGATCAGCATGTGCAGCCGAGCCGAGCCGAGCCGAGCCGAGCCGAAGCGACGCGACGCGACGCGACGTGACGTGACGAGCGAATCAAGCGGATGGCAAACGACGCAGCGTTTCGAACACCGCCGCTGACGGCTGCCGGCCAGCGCCGGCATCCTCACCTTTCGACCGCAGCCCCGGCATCATGCCGACAACAAAGTCGATGAACGCTCTCACCTTGGCCGGCACGTGATTCCGGCTGGGATAGTAGACGTAGAGCGGGAACGTCTCGTCGCACCAGTCCGTCAGAACCGGCTCCAGCGTGCCCGCCCGCAGGTGGGTGTCGATCCCGAGGTCGATCACCTGCGCGATCCCGTAGCCTGCAAGGCAGGCGCCGATTTTGGTTCCTGCGTCCGTGACCATCAGCTTCCCGCCGACTGCCACCTTCACTTTCTCGCTGTCACGCCAGAACTCCCAATCGAAGGGTCTGCCGGTAGCCGGATCGATGGCCATGATGCATTCATGGCCATCATCGACCAGATCCTGCGGCGACCTCGGCCGGCCGCGTTGCTCCAGGTACGACGGCGCAGCCACAGTGAGGACCCGCGGACTGTACAGCCTGCGACAGACCAGAGTTGAAACGGTTGGCGGTCCGAACCGGATGGCGAGATCGAATCCGTCGCTGATCAGGTCCGGGAGGTCGTTTCGGGTCTCCAGCTTCACGTGCAGCGCAGGGTGGTCCTTCATGAACTGGGCTAGCTCCGGCGCGAGCACCAGTCGGGCGAACACGGCATCGCACGCCACACGGAGCGTTCCGTTGACGATCGAGGTCTGGTGAGAGGCGCCGGCGGTTGCCTCTTCGATCCCCTGGAGTAACGGCAGCACCTTCGACAGCAGCGCATGGCCGGCGTCCGTCACTTCGACGTGCCGGCTGGTGCGATGCACGAGCTTCGCGCGCAGGCGGTCCTCCAGTCGCTGGATCGCGCGACTGACCGCCGGCTGGGTCTTGCCCAGACGAGATGCAGCACGGCCGAAGCTCCCGGATTCGGCGATGGCTGCCAGAACCAGCAGGCCGCTGACGAGCCCTCCATCGAGGTCTTCCATGATCCATGTGTTCCTGTAATGGCAGCGATAACCGGGTCGCCGTAGCCGAGCGCGGGGAGGAGCGCTCACTATACGAGCCGTTCACTACCGAGGGAAGCCAGCCATGACCCAGACCCAAGCCGTCGTCGCCTTGATCGACGATTATTTCAATTTGGCTTATGAGCCCAGGAGCCGTGACTTCGACACGGTCTTTCACCCGAGCTGTGTGATTCAGTGGCTGGATGAAGGCCGGTTGCGCACGCTGTCGTCGCACGAGTATGCGGCACTCATCCATGGGAGGCAGAGTCCTCGAGAGGCCGGCGCACCCAGGGACGAGGCGATCCTGTCGATGGCGCATATCTCGGACGGCCTTTCAACGGCTACCGTGCGGGTGCGGATCGGAAACAGGCTGTTCAACGATCACTTCGTCATGCATAAGGTGGAGGGCAAATGGCTGATCGCCACCAAGGCATCCGCCGTCATGCGTACGTTCGACTGAAGCGCCGCGCGGCGGATGCGCATCAATGTCCGGATTCGTGAGCGCGCCACTGAATGCACGCAAACACCGGCGAACGAAAACCCCGGGAAACATTTCGATTTCCCGGGTTTTATTACGCCATCGAACATTGATCGACTTGAAACGGGTGCCGGGGACCAGACTCGAACCGGCATCCCTCAAACATGCCCCTCGTGCTCGATCGCCCCACCATGCCCCGTCCGTGGCGCCACCCTGACCGGCACCCCTGACATCCTCGCTGCCCGCTTCGCCCACATCGCTGTCAATATCGGCACGAGAATCGCCGTCACGAGACACGCGGTTGCGACGATCGCCGTCGCCGCCGGCACCATCGGCTTGAACTTCGGAATCATCTCGCCGATGATCGCCGGGTTCGCGACCGCGGCGCCGGCCGTCGACGACGCGGCGAGCCCGGCGGTGCCGTTGCCGCCGCCCAGCAGCTTGTCCGCGAGCATCAGCGGAATACCCGTCACGACGATCACCGCGAGCCCGAGCGCGATGCCCGGCAGCCCGCTTTTCGCGATCACGTTGAGATCAATGCCGTTACCGAGCGCGAATCCGAAGAACGGGATCAGCGGATGCACGCAGCGTCCGAACAGCTCGCGCAGGTCCTCATCGAGGTTGCCGAGCGTGAAGCCGATCAGGAACGGCAGTACCGCGCCGACGAACAGCCGCGTCTCGAACACCGCGACACCGGCCGCGCCGAGGATCAGCATGCTGACGAGCGGCCCCGATTCGATCGACATCAGCACGAACGCGCCGGCTTCCTCCTTGCTGCCGTACTGCTGCATCACGGCCGCGTAGAGGCCGCCGTTGGTCATGTCCATCGACGTCGTGATCGCGAGCAGCGACAGGCCCGCAAACAGGCCCGTGCGGATGCCGTCGCCGGGGATGAACTGCGCGGCGATCACGGTCGCGAGCCACGCGACCACGAGCTTCGTCGCGAGCAGCGTGCCCGATTTGCGCAGCACGACGCCGGTCGCGCGCAGGTTGATCGTCGCGCCCATGCAGAAGAACCAGACGGCGAGGATCGGCACCGTGCCCGCGATCAGGCCGTTGGTGAACGAGCCGAAGTACTTCCCGGCGTTCGGTGCGAACGTGTGCACGCACGCGCCGAGCAACATCGGGACCAGCATGAGCCCACCCGGAATACGGTCGATGGCCTGTTTCAGCTTCACGTCTCCTCCGTGGACGTCGATGCGTCCTGTTGTCGAATGATGTCTGCTGACTGACTATAGGACATGATTCGGAATGCCGTTCCGTTTTTGTGAATATCGATGGTAGTCGTATACCCGTAAGATGCTATGCCATTGATCTACAAGGAATTTATCGATCGAGCGCGCTGAATCAAAAATCCGGATCGACGTTCCGAATTTTAGGAATGTGTGCTTCAATCTTCGTCAGGGCGATCGTCGGCGCGGGTGCCGGCGGCGTGTCCATTCCGCACGGAGAACCGGCATGGAAGTTCGGCAGGGCATACACGGCGAACACGCGAAAACACTCGACACGGCCGGATTGCGCCGGCATTTCCTGGTGGAGAACGTGTTGGAGCCGGACGCGCTGTCGCTGACCTACAGCCATATCGACCGCATCATCGTCGGCGGCGCGTGGCCGGCCACGCGGCCGGTCGAGGTGCCGGCATCGCTCGGCGCGTCGATGGGCGTGAGCCATCTGCTGGAGCGGCGCGAACTGGGCGCGATCAACATCGGCGGGCCCGGCTGGGTCGAGGTCGACGGGCAGCGTCACGCGGTGGGCACCGAGGAGGCGATCTACATCGGGCAAGGCGGGCAGGGTGTCGTGTTCGGTAGCGACGATCGAGCGCATCCCGCGAAGTTTTACTTGAACTGCGCACCCGCGCATACGGCCCATCCGACGCGCACCATCACGCTCGCGCAGGCATCGCCCGAAACGCTCGGCGATGCGGCCACGAGCAATCGCCGCACGATCTACAAGTTCATCGTGCCCGACGTGCTGCCCACCTGCCAGCTGTCGATGGGGATGACCAAACTCGAGCCCGGCAGCCTGTGGAACACGATGCCATGCCATACGCACGAGCGGCGGATGGAGGTGTATTTCTACTTCAACCTCGCCGACGACGCGGCCGTGTTCCACCTGCTCGGCGAGCCGCAGGAAACGCGCCACGTCGTCGTGCACAACGAACAGGCGGTGATCTCGCCGAGCTGGTCGATCCATTCGGGCGTCGGCACGAAGGCCTACACGTTCATCTGGGGGATGGCGGGCGAGAACCAGGTGTTCAAGGACATGGATCACCTCGCCGTTGCCGACCTGCGCTGACACCATGAAACGCGATACGCCCGATCTTCCCGCCAACGACACGCGCACCGCGCTCGCCGGCCTGTTCGACCTGACCGGCAAGGTCGCGATCGTCACCGGCTGCAACACGGGGCTCGGCGCGGCGATGGCCGTCGCGCTTGCGTCGGCGGGATGCGACATCGTCGGTGCGAACCGTTCGGCGCCCGCCGAGACATCGGCGCGCGTCGAAGCGGCCGGGCGGCGCTTCGTCGATGTGCGCGCCGATCTGTCGACGCTCGAGCCGGTCGAGCGGATCGTCGGCGGCGCGGTCGACGCGTTCGGTCACGTCGACATCCTCGTCAACAACGCGGGCATGATCCGCCGCTGCGATGCGCTCGAATTCACCGAAGCCGACTGGGACGCCGTGATCGACGTGAACCTGAAGAGCGTGTTCTTCCTGTCGCAGGCCGTCGCGCGCCAGATGGTGCGGCAGGGGCGCGGCGGCAAGATCGTCAACGTCGCGTCGATGCTGTCGTTCCAGGGCGGCATCCGCGTGCCGTCGTACACGGCGTCGAAGAGCGGTGTGCTGGGGCTGACGCGCCTGCTCGCGAACGAATGGGCTGCGCGCGGGATCAACGTGAACGCGATCGCACCCGGCTACATGGAAACCGACAACACCGCGCAGCTGCGCGAGGACAGCCGGCGCAGCGACGACATCCTCGGTCGCATCCCGGCCGGCCGCTGGGGCGTGCCGGACGATCTCGCGGGCGCGGCGGTGTTTCTTGCGTCGCGTGCGTCGGACTACGTGCACGGTCACACGCTTGCCGTCGACGGTGGGTGGCTCGCGCGCTGACGCGTGCCGCACGGCGAACGCGTTATGCTCTCCCGATTTGCATCTCACGGATTCACGGACATGACAGCAACGCCCAGACAGCGCAAGCGCGATCAGGCGAACCCGGAAACGGGGGGCGGCCATCAGGGGGCCGGCCATCCGGAGGCCGGCGATTCGCAGGCGGCCGGCAGCGCGGAGAAGGCCGATTCGGTTGCCGCCGTCGGCAAGGTCTTCACGATCCTCGCCGCGCTCGGCGATCGTCGCGAGGTCGGCATCAGCGAACTGTCGCAGCATCTCGGCATGTCGAAGACGACGGTGCATCGCTTCCTGCAGACGTTGAAGACGCTCGGCTACGTCGCGCAGGAAGGCGAGACCGACCGCTACCGGCTGACGATCCGGCTGTTCGAACTCGGCAGCAAGGCGCTGGAGAGTGTGGACCTGGTGCGCGAGGCCGATCTCGAGATGCGCCGCATCGGGCAGCTGACGCGCGAAGCCGTGCATCTCGGCGCGTTCGACGAGGACGCGATCATCTACATTCACAAGATCGACGCCGATTACGGGCTGCGCATGCAGTCGCGGATCGGCCGGCGCAATCCGCTGTACAGCACGGCGATCGGCAAGGTGCTGCTCGCGTGGATGACGCCCGACGAAGCGCGCACGGTGCTGGCCGGCGTCGAGTTCAGGAAGTCGACCGCGAAGACGCTCGCGTCGGCGGATGCGGTGATGAGCATCCTGCCGCATGTGCGGCAGCAGGGCTATGGCGAGGACAACGAGGAGCAGGAAGATGGCCTGCTGTGTCTCGCGGTGCCCGTGTTCGACCGTTTCGGTCGCGTGATCGCGGGATTGTCGCTGTCGTTCCCGACGATGCGGTGCGGCGCGGACACGAAGGCGCATTACATCGCACTGCTGACGGAGGCCGGGCAGGCGATTTCCGTGCGGCTTGGATATCGTCCGGAGGCGGCCGGTGTCGAGCCGGCGACGGTCGCACAGGATTGAGCACGTGCCGGTCGTGAACCGGCAAAACGAAACGACAATACGACTTCAAGAACGGATCATGCAGATGAAAATGACGATGCTCATCGGTATCGCGATGCTTGCGATCGGCGCGAACGGTGCGTACGCAAAAAGCGCAGTGGACTGCACGAAGCTCAACGCGGCAACGAGCGGCCCGGACGACAATTTCCGGCCGCCGGCTTCGGGCACGGTCACCGGCGCGGGGCGCGCGTACTTCTACTCGGCGCCCGATGAGCAATGCATGACGAAGCGGACCTTCATCATTCCCGGCGATTCGGTGACCGTCTACAAGTCGCACGGGCGCTGGTACAACGTCATGTACATCAACGGCAAGACCGGCGAAGACTTCGAAGGTTGGGTCGAGCAGGACCGCGTGCGCCTCGACGGTCAATACGGCGCGCAGTAAGCGCCGGCGGCAACGCTCCCTACGCCGACACCCACGCAACATCCTGCTTCAAATGCTCCACCCGCTGCGGCCGCTGATACAGGTAGCCCTGCGCATACTGAATCCCGACCGTATGCAGCGCGCGATGCTGCACTTCGGTTTCCACACCTTCCGCGATGATCTTCAGGTCGTAGTGATGCGCGACGGACGCGATTCCTTCGATCAACCCGGCATTCCCGCCGTTCAGTTGCGAGACGAACTGGCGATCGATCTTCACGTAGTCGAACGGAAAGCGCGACAGCAAGTCGAGATTGCTGTGATGCGTGCCGAAATCGTCGATCGCGAACTTCGCGCCTTTCGCTCGCAGCGCATGGAAGATCGCGGTGGTCCGCGCGTTCTTCTCGAGCAGGATGCGCTCGGTCACTTCGAGCACCAGCGTAAAGCCCGGCGGCAGCGCGCGGATCGCCTCGTCGACGACGGACACGAACCGCGTGCGCTCGAGATCCTTCGGCGCGATGTTGATCGCGACGCGCAGCGGCACGGACGGCGGCAGCGCGGACAGTTCCGACACGGCTGTCCGCAGCACGAATTCGGTCACTTTCGGCAGCACGGCGCTGGATTCGACCTGCGGGATGAACACGGCCGGGCTGATGGCCCCCCACTTGGGATGCTGCCAGCGCAGCAGCGCCTCGACGCCGACGGTCCTGCGCGTCTCGACATCGACGATCGGCTGGTACACGACATGGAGCTCGTCGCGCCTGAGCGCGTTGCGCACGGCCTTCAGCAGCAGCCGGCGCGGCGCCATCGCCAGCAGGTAGGCTGCCATCACGAGGCCGTCCGCCAGCAGCACGATCGTGATGCCGATCAGCCGATAATGCTGCCGGATCTGCGACGCATAGTGCGCGGAGGCGGCAACCCGCACCGTGAATGGCCAGCGGGGCGACACGATCGTGCTTCCGCCGGTGAGTTCCGTGGCCGACTCCGGTGAAAACTTCCCGCGCTGATCGAGATGGCCCGAACCCGCGATCGACAGCGTCGCGGTTTCCGTCCCGTAGCGGGCGCCGTGTGCGAGCGCGTCGGCCACGTAGTCACCTTCGATCAGGTAGAGCACGCCCGCGCCGGGCGCGGTGGCATAGAACACGGGCAGTACCGGGATGCCCTGCTGGAACGGCGTCTGGCGCAGCAGCGTGACGAGCGTCGATCCCGGTTCCGGCTCGTGGGTGTACGCGTCGAGCGGCAAGTCGATCGCCCCCAGCGCCGACGAGCACATGACGCGGCCGTCGTGCACCAGCGCAACGGCGCGCAGGTAGCGCAGGCGCGTGCCGATTTCGGCGAGCGTCCGGAAGACCGTCGCGCATGGCCGCCCGACGAGTGCGGTCAGTTCGTCCACATGCCGCAGGCGCGCACCGTCGAGGATGCGGTCCACCGAGGCCGCGATGTCATTCGCGACCACGTGTTCATGCTCGGTGACGGTGTCGCGCGCGTAGCGGTCGGCCAGCGCGATCGCGCATGCCGGCACGAGCACGCAAACGATTACGGCGACGCAAAAGATGACTCGCGGCCACGCACCGCTGTGCTGGAAAACTGCCTTCGAGCCTGGCGTGAACGCCGACATTCCCGCGGTCGCCTTTGGTGTTGTTTGTCGAGAGAGGCAAGTCGAACCGGTCGACACACGAACAGCGCGCACGCGTCATGCCAGGGTCGGACGATGCGTTGTGCGCGCCGGTATCGCGGCGATGCGATCGATTCTACGGTCGCGACGGGTATATGCGGCAGCCCCGTTGCAATCGGCCATTTATTTCGGAGGCTTGCCTCTATAAACATGTGCATATGGCGCATGTATATTGGCGTAGCACACCGAAAAAAACCCCGGCCGCATGGTCTTGCGGCCGGGACTAAAAACACCGTCTCTTTGGCACGAGGATGGTGCGCGGCAAGTATAAGATGTGATGAGAGATTACGAAATATTGTTATTCAACTATTAGTGTAGTTTTGTCATTGTGTCTCGACAGGAAACATTCTTTCGGGATGCTGTCTCCGCCGGCCTGCCGGCGGCCGGTGATCGGTCGCCGCGCAATACGGTCGCGCGTCTCGCCGGAGCTTCGGGATGGCAGAAAATACCGTGCCCACGGTCATCGTGACCGATGGTGCAGCCGCAGCCGACGGCGGTTCGCTGTGGATCCGGCTCGACGTGAACGGGCAGGCCCGCAACTACGGGCTCGACCGCGCGCTCGCTTCACGCGGGACGCCGCGCTACAACACCATCAGCGGCGCACATGGGCCGCTTTCGAAAGGTGAAAGAAAGGAATTGCTTGCGCTGCTGCGCAGCATTGCCGACCCGGCGATGTGGGCCGGCATGGTCGGCACGTTCGTGCAGGTGCTCCAGGCGTCCGATGGCGAGTGATCGATGCGGTGCCGGCGCGTCGCGCGGGCCGCGATTCAGAAATCGTTGCGCATCTTGCGCAGCAGGTCACCGCCCGACTGGTGCGTGTCCACTGCGGTGAGCACATCGGTCAGGAACCACGGCAGGTTCAGCTGCGTATTGGAATCGCTGACGCATACGCGGATCGGCGGCGCTTTCGACGGCGAGCGGGTGTCGGGCGTGGCGTCGCGGGACGGCACGCAGTTTTTCGCGTGCACTTGAACGGGAGCCGGCTCGGTGCTGCCGGATGGTGCACCGGCAGCGGCCGGCAAGCTGACGGCGGCCAGCAGGGTCAGGACAGCGGCAATAGCAACGCGGTTCATGGGATTCTCCGGCGATGCTCGTTCGACCGTGCGAGCGGACGCGAGTTCGTCGGCGGCACGCTTGCGCGCCGCGTTCAGCCGCGCGCGACGTTCGCTGCCCGTGCAGGTTGCCGGCTGCGCCACTGCTGCGGCGATTCGCCGGTCCAGCGCCGAAAGGCGCGCGTAAATGCGCTGTGTTCCGAATAGCCGAGCAGCCAGGCCACTTCCGCGAGCGTCAGCCGCGGATCGTTCAGGTGGTCGATCGCGAGCCGCCGCCGCGTGTCCTCGCGCAGTATCCGGAAGTTGAGCCCGAGTTCGGCGAGGCGTCGATGCAGCGTGCGTGACGACACATGCAGGTCCGCGGCGATCTGTTCGATGCTCGCTTCACCTTGCGTCAGCAGGCGCGCGACGGCTTCGCGCACCGACTGTTCGAGATCGTCCGTCTGCCGCAGCTCGGCAAGCAGCGCGCTCGCCTGGCGTTCCATCATCTGCAGCAGCGCGTCATCCGGTTGGCGCAGCGGCTGCGTGAGCAGGCGCAACGGGAACGCGAGGCGGTTCACCGGCTGGCCGAATCGCACCGGGCAGCCGAAATAGTCGACATACGGCCGTTCGTCGGCGGGTGACGGGTGCACGAAGCAGACCTCGTCGGGCCCGTGATGCGTGCCGGTGATATTGCGTGCGAACTGGACGATGGCGGTGAGCGCCACTTCGTCGACGAGCGGGCCGAGCGGCTCCGGCGCGTCGTGCCATTCGATCGCGACCGACGTCGCCTCGACCCGCACTTCCATGCGCGCGACGTTCGCGATCAGGTGTTCGTATTGCTGCCAGCGTGCGAGCGCGGTGCCGGCGTCGCGACATGCATGCAACGCGTAGCCGAGCGCACCGAGATGAGCGGGCGTGATGCGCTGGCCGACGTGCAGGCCGAGCAGCGGATCGTCGAGCGCGCGCACCGCGCATTCGAGCAGGCGCCGCCAGTGAGCGCTTGCGTACAGCGTGAGCCCGCGATCGTCCTCGGGTGGCCGCGCCTCGCCGAGCACGCGCGCGGCATCCTTGCCCTGCTCGGACAGATAGTCGAACAGCAGCCGCACGTAGGTGCTCGAGTAGTAGACGCGCTGCGTCGATAGCGGGGAGGCGGCGGGCATGGCGGAAAGTGTCAAGTAATCGTCGGCAAGTGTCAACGCGGGGCGACCCGTGCGCGACCATACTGCCGGTCAGTTCTTGATCGAGGCCGCGAACATGCCGACCGAGTTGATGACGTGGCTCCATGCGTTCCTGGGTAACGACGTGGACTGGAAGCAGGTGCTGCTGATCGGCATGACGCCGGTCTTCCTGATCGCGTTCGCGATCGAATACGCGGTGATGACCGGGCGCGGCCGCCGCGAGCCGTTTCGCTGGAAGGAGATCGTCGCGAACCTGTCGCTCGGCGCCGGCTATCAGGTGGCGGAGACGGTGATGGGGCTGCTGTTCACGGGCGCGATCTTCGCGTGGGTCTACCGGCACCGCCTGTTCGACGTGCCGGTGAACGGCTTCACGATCGTGCCGATCTTCGTCGTCGTGGAGTTCTGCTACTACTGGTTTCATCGCACGTCGCATCGCGTGCGCTGGTTCTGGTCCGCGCACGTGCCGCATCACAGCGGTGAAGTGATGAACTTCACGACCGCGATGCGGCAGTCGCTGCTGAACGCGTTCGTCGGCGTGTTCGTGTTCTACCTGCCGCCGGTGTGGCTCGGCATTCCGCCCGCGGTCGTGCTGTTCCTGCTTGCGGTTGATCTCGCGTACCAGTACTTCGTGCATACCGAAGCGATCGGGCGGCTGCCGCGCTGGTTCGAGTACGTGTTCGATACGCCGTCGAACCATCGCGCGCATCACGGCCGCAATCCGCGTTACATCGACAGGAATTACGGTGGCGTGCTGATCATCTTCGATCGCCTGTTCGGCACGTATGTCGAGGAGACGGAGCCGGTCGATTACGGGATCACGCAGCAGATTCGTTCGTACAACTTCCTGGTGCTGAACCTGCATGAATTCGTCGACATGTGGCGCGACGTGTTCGCGCCCGGGCCCGTCCTGCAGCGGCTGAAACACCTGTGGATGCCGCCCGAATGGGAGCGGCCGGGGCATCGGCCGATTCATACGTGGAGTGTCGAGCGCAAGGGCGACGAGGAAGCCGCGGCAACATCGCGTGCCATGGCTGGCGAGGGTACGTCGGCGCAAGGGCGCAAGATCGTACAAGCCACCGGTACGCGATCCGGCTAACCTGCGTGTTTTCCTCGGCGAAAGGCACGGCGGGCAATGACGAAGAAAGTATTCTGGGACGATCCCTACCGGACCACGCTGGATACCGTCGTCAGCCACGTCGACGGCGACCGCGTGCGGGTGGAAGAAACCATCTTCTTTGCGTTTTCGGGCGGGCAGGAAAGCGACGCGGGGTCACTGGGCGGCTATCCGGTCATCCAGGCTGAAAAGCAGGGCCTCGACATCATCTATACGCTGCCGCACGATCATGCGCTGGGCGTCGGCGATCGTGTGACCTGGCGCATCGACTGGGCGCGCCGGTACCGGCTGATGCGTCTGCATTTCGCGGCCGAAATGGTGCTGCAGCTGGTCTATCGGCTCAGGCCCGGCATCGAGCGCATCGGCGCGCATATCGGGCAGGACAAGGCGCGCATCGACTTCGCGAGCGACACGAGCGTGGCGCCGCTGTTTCCCGAGATCGAGTCGGCCGCGGCCGATCTGTCGAAGCGCGACCTGCGCATCGTGACCGACTTCAGCGATGTCGACGCGCAACGCAGGTTCTGGACGGTCGATGGCTTCGCGACGATGGCGTGCGGCGGTACGCATCCGGCGTCGACCGGCGAGATCGGCATGCTGAAGCTCAAGCGCCGGAATACCGGGAAGGGCAAGGAGCGGATCGAGGTGATGCTGGTCGAACCGGAAATGGCCGGCGGGCGGCGGGGCCAGCGGGTGGCGTGACCCGCCGCCCGCGTCACCTTATTGATACCCGTAACACTGCTTCAACCCCGCGTAGTCGTAGAAGTGGCTGCCCGCCGCGATCTTCGCGCCGTCGCACGCGGCCTGGAAATCCGTTTCGCGCTCGTTGTACAGCATCTTCACGATGAGGCGCGAGCCGTTGCGATAGACATCCCACTGCATGTTAGCGGCCATCGGCGACACCTGATCGCCACGCCACGGGTTGTTCGCGTACGTGTAGGTCTGCGCCTGCGGCGTCGGCACGAACACGTTCTTCAGGTTCATGATCGACGCGAACGGAATCACGATCTCCGCATGCGTGAAGCGCAGCTTCGCGGCGCGGGTCAGGTCGCCGCGCGCGATCGCATCGACTTCGCCGAAGAAATCGTCCTGCAGCACCTTCGCCATTCGGTACGTGACGGGGTTCGCTTCCTGGATGCCGGGCCCCTTCTGGTAGTAGTCTTCGGCATCCTGCAGATACGCGAGATACTGCGCCTGCTCCGCGCCGATGTACTTCTCCATCGTGACGCCGCCGGTTTCAGTCGTCATTGCCGGCGCGACCTGCAGCAGGTTGTACAGCACGTTCACCGCATCGACGGTCGTCGCGATCTTCGTCTTGCCGTCGCCTTTCAGCGTGTTGGTGAACTTGCCGTCCGCCGACGTGAATGCATAGGTGCCCGTGTTCGCGAACGTGTAGCCGTCGGTGCCGAGCTTCGCGATGAATGCCTGCGATACGAGCGCGGACAGCACCGTCTGCGCGACGTCGGCCGCCTGCGGCGCGGCCTTGATTGCGTTGAGCTTCGCGGCTACCGTCGCGTCGCTCGCATAGGCCTGGTATGCCTGGCTCGCCTGATAGGTCGCGTAGTACGGATTGCTCGTGTCGGTCACGAGATCGGTGGCCGGCTTCAGCGAGTGGAAATACAGCAGGAAGCGGTTGGTGCCGGCCGGCTGCGCGACCGGCGCGTTCGCGGGATAGCCGGACGGCGCGGCGGGCAGCGTGATCGCCGTGGCCAGCGCCGGCTGCGCGGCCACGAGCGACGCGGAGAAATACGTCGAGCTGTCGACCGCGCGATCCTGGCCCGAGTTGACGACGACGACCTGCCGGTTGCCGGCCGCGAACAATGCGGGCAGCCGCTGCGCGAGACGTGCGGCGAGCTGCTGGTGTTCGCGGATGCCGGTTTGCGTGAGGTTGCCGTACCCGGGCGTCGAGATGCCCGCCACGCCATAGCCGAGCAGCGCATTGGCCTTCATCATCGCGTACGTGTCGGCCTTGAGCTGCGCGCCGAGCGCGGTCAGTGCGCCGTCGGCCTCGGCCTTGACCAGCATCGCGTAGATCGCGCCGTCGTACTTGAAGCCCGACAATCCACGCGAGCCGTGGCGCGCGACGAGTTCCGTATAGACGGGCGCGTAGCCGGCGGGCGGCGCTTCGTACGTCGCGGCGTCCTGCTGCGGACGGTACGGCGTCTTCGTCTGGTAGTAAGTCGCGGGTGTCGGCTTGGGCTGAGGCTGCGGCTGCGGTGCGGGCGTCGAGCCGCTGTTGTCGGCAGGAGCCGCGGGCGGTGTCGAGTCTTCGCCGCCGCAAGCGGCGAGCAGCAGGCAGGAAACGACGAGGGCGGTGGCGGTGCGGATCGGGCGTGTCATCGTGGCGTGCAACGGGCGGGACGATGCAGGTGCGCGTCGTCCCGTCTCCGGGAGGGATCGGTCAAGTCCGGAAGTGTTGCAAGCGACTTTGACAGCAGAATGTCAGGATTCGGTCGGGCAATCGTCGGATGGCCGCCGGATCGGGGCAGGCCGGCCAGCGCCGGCCCGTGTGCCGGCGTTCAGTGCAGGCCGGCCGATGCGATCGAGCGCACGGTGTCGGTGATGTTCACGCAGCGCGACAGGCCGAAATGCTCGGCTTCGCGGCGCTCCGGTTCGCTGCTCGCAATCGCCACCGCGCGTTCGGGCGGCACGCCGAGCGCCTGCAGCGCGACGTCGAAAGGATGCTGGTTTGATCCGGAGTCCTGCTGATTGGCGTCCGTGACGACGACCGAGAAGCGGTCGAGGTTCGCGCGGCCGAACTGGCCTTCGAACATGTCGCTGAGCCGTGCGGCCGGCAGCGTCGTGACGAGACCGAGTCGATATCCTTCTTCCGATGCTCGGTCGAGCCACTGGATGATCGCGTCGCGTTGATGGCGCGATTCATGCGAATCCGGTGTTGCTTCGATTTGCGCGAATGCTGCGTCGAGACGGGTGACGATGGCTTCGATAACCACGGTGATTCCTCTTCAGAGACGTGATGATCCGTTCGCCGACGGGAATGCCACACACCTTAGCGTCGATCCCGAAATCGCGACCAATTAATATTTATATCCGACCCATACGATTCGACTAATGAATGGGGCGGCGAGCCAAGGTGGGCGCGGGATGCGTGTCGCACGGCCTGTTCCGCGCGAATCGCATCGTATCGACGGCCTTCGATGTGATGCACCAGAGTTGCGCACGCGGTGAATGCACCGCGCATGTGCATATGAAAAAACGGCATATCGAGCGATGCACGCCCGATATGCCGTCTTGCGATAGCGCATGTGAACCGGTGCGATCAGTGCAGCTTGATCGACGGCTGGTTGCGGCTTTGCAGCCAGTGGCTCAGCGACTGGAACAGCGCACGCTTCACGCCGACCACGCTGAACAGGTGCTTGCGATACAGGAACTTGTACAGCCCGATCGCGGCAAGCCCGTCGACGATCAGCGAGCGCGAACGCACGCTGATGTCGGCCTGGTACACGGCGCCCGCATGCCCGAGCGACACGACGGTGCCCGCATCGCGGAACGTGAAGCCGGCCACCGGCTTGCCGGCGACGCGCCGCGCGAATGCGTTGACCAGGTACACGGCCTGCTGATACGCGACCTGCGCGCGCGGCGGCAGGAAGCCGTTCGCACCGGCGGTCGGGCAGGCGGCGCAGTCGCCGAACGCATACACGTGCGGATCGTCCGGCGTCTGCAGCGTATCGGTGACGATCACCTGGTTCGATCGATTGAGCGCGATGTCGCCGATCTGCCGCAGGAACGCGGGGCCGGCCACGCCGGCCGCCCAGATCGTGATGTCGCTCGCGAGCCGTTCGCCGGTCGAGGTCGTCACGGCATCCGCGCCGACTTCCGCCACGCGGGTATCGGTCAGCACGTCGACGTTCAGCGCGCGAAGCTGCGCGTGCATCTTGCCGGACAGCCGCTCGTCGAGCGCCGGCAGGATGCGCGGGCCGCCTTCGATCAGCCGGATATGCACGTCGCGTGCGGACACCAGCGCCTTGAAGCGGTACGTCGTCAGTTGCTGGATCGAATCCCGCAACGCCGCTGCCAGTTCGACGCCCGTCGCGCCCGCACCGATCACGTTGATGCAGATCGGCGCGGCGCGCCGCGCGGGCTGCTGCTCGGCCAGGTGATTCGCCTTCGTGCAGGCCGCGAGGAACTTCCGGCGGAAATCCTCGGCCTGGTCGAGGTTTTCGAGCGGCAGCGCGTGGCGCGCCGCACCCGGCACATTGAAGAAGTTCGTCACGCTGCCGACGGCGAGCACGAGATCGTCATAGTCGAGCTCGCGCTGCGGCAGGATTTCCGTGCCGTCCGCGTCCTGCACGGCTGCGATCGTCGCCGTGCGCGCCGCGCGGTTGACCTGTTGCAACGCGCCCTGCACGAAGCGGAAACCGTGGCGCTTCGCTTGCGCCGCGTATTCGATCGTGTGCGAGGCCGGGTCGCGATGGCCCGAGGCGGCTTCGTGCAGCAGCGGCTTCCAGAAGTGCGTGGGGTAGCGATCGACGAGCACGACTTCGGCTTGCCCGCGGCGTCCGACCGTATCGCCGAGACGCGTGGCGAGGTGCAGGCCGCCGGCGCCGCCGCCGACGATCACGATGCGCGGCAGGCGCGGTGCGCGGTCCGTTGCAAGGTTGGGCGTGGTGTTGTCCATGTTGGGCTCCTGCTGAATGACGATTCGGATGACATTGCTCAAGAACCGACGATATAGTTTCGAACCAACACGAACAATTTAATGTTTATAAGCGACTCATATGTATTCACTTATAGGAAAGACCGCGACGTTCCGGCAGCTGAAGGCGCTGGACATGATTGCGCGGCTCGGCAGCGTGTCGCGGGCGGCCGAGGAGCTGAACCTGACGCAGCCGGCCGTGTCGCTGCAGGTTCGCCTGCTCGAGGAGGCGGTGGGCGCCGCGTTGCTGCAGCGGGTGGGGCGCGGCGTGCAGCTGACCGCGGCCGGCGAGATCGTGTCGCGCTATGCGCGCGAGATCCTGCATCTGTGGAGCGAGGCCGGTGACGAAGTGGCCGCGCTCACGGGCGATCTCGGCGGCACGCTGCGGATCGGCGCGATCACGACGGCCGAGTACCTGATTCCGCCGCTGCTCGTGAAATTCACTGCGACGCGTCCGCATGTGAAGACTTATTTCAAGGTTGGAAATCGCGACGACATCATCCGCATGCTCGCGACCCATGAAATCGATCTCGCGGTGATGGGCAGCGCGCCGAAGGAGCTGCGCACGCATGCGGTCGAATTCGCGAAGCATCCGATGGTGTTCGTCGCGGCGCCTGGCCATCCGCTGATGCAGCGCAAGCGCGTCGCGCTGAAGGATCTCGAATCCGCGCACCTGCTCGTGCGCGAACGCGGCGCGGGTACGCGCTCGACCGTCGAGAGCCTGTTCAAGAACGCAGGCTACCGTTTCCATGTGGGCTCCGAACTGTCGAGCAACGAGGCCATCAAGCAGATGGCCGAAGCCGGGCTCGGCGTGGCGTTCCTGTCGTTGCACGCGTGTGCACTCGAACTGCGCACCGGGCTGCTCGGGCAACTGCCGTTCCCCGGCAACCCGATCGAGCGCGAATGGTATGTGGTCACGCTCGCCGACCGGCGCATTTCGCAGGTCACGGGGCTGTTCCGCGATTTCCTGATCAAGCAGGGCGCACCGGTGATCGACGGCGCGACGGTTGCGCCGCACGAGCGGCGGCGCAAGTAGGCGGCGCGATGAGTCGGACGATGCCTGCCGCGCGGTCGCTCAGACGAGCCCGAAGTCGTCGTTGCTGTCGGGGATCGACGCGAGCAGTCGTTCGAGCCGGTACCAGCCGACGATGCGCAGGCACCAGGCGGCGAACGTGGTGCGGTCGTTGCGGGGGCGGGGGCCGGATGAAGGGTGGGTCGTGGCGGTCGACGGCGCGGTGAGCGCGGTGCGCTGCGCAAGGCACTGATGGGGCATGACGGTCTCCGTAGGTGTCGGATGGGGCCATCGTAAGCGGCGCGGCGCCCGCCGGCGCACACGCAAGGATGGCCCCGAGCAGAAACGGATGATCTTTTTCCGCGCGACCCGGGCGCGCCGCCGGCACGCCCGGCAGGCGGCCCGAAAACGCGTCACAATGCGCGTTCGACATCCCCATCCACTGGAGGAAGGCCATGAGCGATGCGATTCTCGCGGCGCCGACGGACAACGGCGTCCCGGTCAGCCTGCGCTCGAGCCGCGGGCTCGGCTGGCAAGGCTTCGGCGCGTCGCTGCTGGAAATCCGCGCGGGCACCTACCGGATTCCGGCGGCCGAGCACCACCGGATCGGCGTGCATATCGGGTCGCCCGTTCGCGCGGATTGCGTGTGCGACGGCGAGCGCGTGTCGCGCATCCAGGCGCATGGCGACGTCGACGTGATTCCGGCCGGCCTGCCCGGCCAGTGGACCGACAGCGCCGACTGCCAGATCCTCCATATCGCGCTCAGCGACACGTTCGTGCGGCGGACCGTCGAACAGCTCGAACTGAAGCCGTCGCAGGGGCAGATCCGCCGCCGGCTACAGGTGCGTGACCCGCGCCTGCAGCACATCGCATGGGCGATGGCCGCCGAACTCGAAGCGGAAGACGCGTCGGATCCGCTCTATGCGGAAAGCCTGTGCACGGCGCTCGTCGCGCGGCTGGTCGACGGCCAGCCGGCGTTCCGCGAGCGCCGCCGCACGCTTGCGCCGAAGGCGGCCGCGCGCGTGATCGACTACGTCGAAGCGAACCTCGACCGGCGCATGACGCTCGCCGAACTCGCGGCGCTCGTGTCGATCAGCGTGCCGCATTTCAAGGTGCTGTTCCGCGAAACGCTCGGGATGCCCGTGCATCAGTACGTCGTGCGGCGCCGGGTCGAGCGCGCGAAGGCGTTGCTGCTCGAAGGCCGGCTCAGCATCAGCCAGATCGCGCTCGAAGCCGGGTTCGCCCACCAGAGCCACATGGCGAACTGGATGAATCGCGTGCTGGGTGCGACGCCGACCGAGATTGCGCGCTCGGGGGCGCGGGGCGGGCTGCGGCTCGCGTATGACGGCGAGGGCAGCGGGAGCGGGGCGTAGCGAAGTGATGGCATCGCGGCGGATGTGAGTTGTCGCGTCAGATTCTGAGGCGATTCTCTCCTACAGGCTGTTGGACAATTGCCGCGTGCGCGCTCATCCGGAAAGCGCTTCACGGTCTTCCGTCTCGACGAGCCGGCTGAAGCGCAACGCCTTGAGCGTGAGCGGCGTATCCATCGCAGGTGTGTCGTTGCTCGTCGTCGATAGAGCGTCAGATTCGAAGCGACTGGCGAGGCAGTGGGCGACTCGCATGGCCGCCGCCTCTCTCCAATCCATCATCCTTTCCTGCTGTATTCATCCCTCCGTGCGCGCCGTTCCTTTCGCGCAAACCGACAATCACCCCACCTTCATCCCCTCAGGAGCGAATCGTGTTCGTGATCTTCGGTGCATCCGGCAACGTCGGCCAGTCGACCGTGACGGCCTTGCGCAACGCCGGCCATCCCGTGCGCGCGGTGTTGCGCGACGCACGCCATCGTGAGCGTTTCGCGCAGCTCGGCTGCGACGTCGTGACCGCCGAGCTGACGGACGCGAACGCGATCGCAGCGGCAATCGACGGCGCACGGGCCGTCCAGATACTGTGCCCGGTGCCCGTCGCCGACCCCGATCCGGCCGCGACGATGACGCGGACGATCGACGTCGCGACTGCGGCGCTTGCCGCGAACCCGCCGCCGGTGCTGCTCGCGCTGTCGGACTACGGTGCGGAGCGCGACGGCAATACGGGCATCACCCGGCTGTTTCATCACTTCGAGGAACGGCTGCGGACGATCCCGACGCACGTGACGCTGCTGCGTTCGGCCGAGCATCTGCAGAACTGGACGCGCATCCTGCCGGTCGCGCTCGGCACCGGCGTGCTGCCGAGCTTTCACCATCCGGTCGGCAAGGTGTTCCCGACGATCTGGGCGCCCGATGTGGGCGTCGTCGCGGCGCGGCTGCTGCTCGATGCGCCCGAAGGCGGCAACGGGCCGCGCATCGTCAGTGTCGAGGGGCCGCGGCGGGTGAGCGTGACGGCGATCGCCGATACGCTCGGCGCGGCGGCCGGCCGCGCGATCGTCGCGCATGAACTGCCACGCGATACCTGGGCTGCGACGCTGCTGCGTGCGGGCCTCAGCGAACGCCATGCGCAGTTGATCGTCGATCTCTACGACGTGCACAACGCCGGACAGATCGACGTCGAGGAAGGTGTGTCGGAGCGGCTTTACGGCACGACGACGCTGACCGACGCGCTCGCGCAACTGGTGCGCCAGCACGCGCGGTGACAGCGGCGGCGACCCGCGTTGCACATCACGCCGGTCGCCGCACCTTGTTCAGTACCGCATAGGAAAGCGATCCGATCACGATCCCCCAGAACGCGGAGCCGAGCCCGAGCCACGTCATCCCCGACGCGGTCGCGAGGAACGTGATCAGCGACGCTTCGCGGTGGTTCTCGTCTTCGAAGATCCCGTGCACGTTCGCGCCGATCGCACCGATCAGCGCGAGCCCCGCGAGGATAGCGACGAACGCTTTCGGCAGCGCGAAGAACACCGCGACGATCGTGCCGGCGAAGAGTCCGCCGATCAGGTAGATCGCCCCGTTCGCGAGCCCGGCGATGTAGCGCCGGTCCGGGTCCTCGTGCGCGTCCTTGCCGGTGCAGAGCGCGGCCGTGATCGCCGCGACGACGATCGTGATCCCGCCGAAGCACGCGACCACGAGCGACATCACGCTGGTCGCCGTGATGATCGGCCGCGCGGGCGTGTGATAGCCGGACACGCGCAGGATCGTCATGCCCGGCAGGAACTGGCCGGTGAGGCTGACGACGACGAGCGGCAGCGCGAGGCTGAGCGTCGTGCCGAGGGTCCATTCGGGCGCGATGAAGATCGGGTGCGCGAGGCTTGCCGACACGTTGCCGAGATGCGTCATCCCGAGCAGCGTCGCGAGCACGGCGCCCGTCAGCAAGACGAGCACGATGCTGTAGCGCGGCAGCAGGCGCTTGAAGATCACGTAGGCCGCGATCATCCCGAACGCGAGCGCGGGCTGTTCCGACGCAGCCGCGAACGCATGCGTGCCGAACGGCAGCAGGATGCCGGCCATCATCCCGCACGCGATGCCGCGCGGAATGTGGCGCACGAGTCGGTCGAAATAGCCGGTCACGCCGATCAGCAGGATGATCAGCGCGGCCGTGATGTACGCGCCGACGGCCTGGTTGAGCGTCAGTTGCGGAAACAGGCCGACGAGCAGCGCGGTGCCGGGCGCCGACCACGCGGTGATGACCGGCACCTTCAGCTTCCAGCTCGCGAACAGGCCCGATACGCCCGCGCCGATCGAGATCGCCCAGACCCACGACGACACCATCGCGTTGGACGCATGGGCCGCCTGCGCAGCCTGGAAGAAGATCGCGAGCGGGCCCGCGTAGGAAATCAGTACCGCGAGAAAGCCCGCGGTAATCGCGGAAACGGACCAGTCGTTGCCGATCGCGCGGATTGCGCCGGGCGGGGTGTTCGGTTGCATCGTCGTGGGGGAGTGCGGCGCGCGGCCGGGGGCAGAGCCGGGGCGAATGATTGTTGGAAGCCCCGGACGAGCCGACATTCTGGCCATTGCCGGCGTAATTGGCAATGCGCGGGTGTGAGCCGGAATGTCGGCTTTTCGTAAGGAATATGCCGCCGGGAGGACGAATCGTCGGCTTCGCCGAACGTCACGTACTGATCTGCACCACCTCGTCGACCACCGCCACCTTCACGCCGCTCCCCGTCGACAATGACGCCGTGCCCTGATCGAACGGATGCACGGGCGTATCGGTCGGCGTCCACGCATGGCGCGCGAGCAGTTCGCGATACCCGCCGCGAATCACGAAGCCACTGCACTTCCGCGCATACGCGTCGCGGCGCATCCGGTACGCGCGCGGCAGGTCGTACCACGGCAGCTTCGGCAGGTCGTGATGGACGAGGTGATAGTTGTTGTTCAGGTACAGCAAGCGCATCGCGAAGCCGGCTTCATTGATCGCGATGCGTGCCTTCGGATGCGGCGCGGCGCGGTGCTCGTACAGCGAGCGGATCATTGCAATCGACAACGCGGGCCACGTGATCACGAGCAGGTAATACCACCACGGCACGCCTATCACCCATTGCAGCCACGCGAGCAGCGCAACGACACAGGCGATATGCGTCGCCCACATCGGCAGATAGCGAAAGTCGCCGCGACGAAACGCGGCGCATGCATCGACGCCCATCGCAACGATGCTCAACGGCGGCCCGGCGACGAATCGTCCGATGAATGTCTTGCGTGCGACCGTCAGCACGCGGCGCCAGCGCGGCAACTGCGCCCAGCGTTCGCGCGTGACGTAGTTCGTTTCGGGATCGACGCCCGGCACGGTCAGGTCTTCGTCGCGATGATGGTCGAGATGCGTGTCGCGATACAGCGTGTACGGATACCAGACCGTCAGCGGCGGATAGCCGAGCAGCTTGTTCACGCGCGCGGAGCGCGTCGGATGGCCGTGCAGCAGCTCGTGCTGCAGCGACAGGTGCCATGCGCCGAGCAGGATCAGCGGCGGTGTCGCGGCCGCGAGCGACAGGGTGCCGTCGCGCACGAGCAGCAGCACGGCGAGCCAGCCGCCGTAGATCGCGACGACCAGCAGCCAGGTCGGCCACTCGGTGCGGGCTGTGAAGCGGGTGTCGAGCGCGGCGATCGCACGCGCGTGGTCGACGTCGAAGTATTCGGCCATGGCGTTGAGGCGGATTGAACGGGCAGTGCGGGGAACGAGCGATTGAACCGGTGCGCTCGGCCCGGGTGCGCAGGTGTCTCGCGGATCACGGTCGGCCTGTCCGTTATCACGTGCAATGGCGATGCTCGGGCAGGCATCAGGACGGTACCGGGATCGCGTCGTGCGGCCAACCAATCGATTCGCATTTGCTTATCGTCGCGTGGCCGATAAGCTTCGGGCGCGCTCTACCACGTTCGGCCCCCGTTTTGACGTGATCGAACCGGGTTCCCCCGGGTGAGCGGCGATGCGTAGAATGCCCGCATGAACCCATGGATCGCAGTACTGCCGATGTACAACGTGACGCCGCGCCACGACGCGCTGTGGCGCGCACTGCTGCGCGATGCACTCGATGCGTTCGCGAACGCGGGCGGGCCCGTCGATGTCGTGCTTCCTGACGAACCGTTCGACGACCTGCATGCGCTATGGCGGCGCGACGACCTGCTGCTGTCGCAGACCTGCGGCTATCCCTACCGGATGCTGGGCTTGCGCGATGTCGTGCGACTGATCGCGACGCCCGTGTTCGATGCGGATGGCTGCCACGGCGCGCACTACAGCAGTGTGCTGGCCGTGTCGGCTCGTGCACATGCGGGCGGCGCGACGACGCTCGCCGCATGCCGGGGGCTGCGGGCCGCATTCAACGGCGGAGATTCGCACAGCGGGATGAACGCGCTCCGGCATGCGGTCGCGCCGCATGCGCGCGACGGGCGGTTCTTCGGATCGGTTGCCGCGCTCGGCTCGCACCTGAACGTGCTGCGTGCGCTGGCTTCAGAAGAAGCCGATTGCGCGGCGATCGACTGCGTGACGTTCGCGTACGTGCAGGACGCGCTGCCCGAATTGCTGAAGGACATCCGGATCATCGGGATGACGGCCTCTGCGCCGGGATTGCCGTTCATCGCATCGCGCGCGCTGCCGGAAACGCAGGTCGTTGCGTTGCAGGATGCGCTCGATCGCGCGGTCGCCGCCGATGCCGAGCGGGCGCGCGTGCTGCGGCTGAAGGGATTCGAACGGCTGTCGCCAGGCGACTACGACGCGATTGCGCGGTTCGAGCACGAGGCGGCCGCGCACGGGTATCCCGCGCTGGCCTGAGCGCCGCGAGCGCGCCGTGAAGCACTAGAACGGCAGCGTCCCGGGCGGCGCGTTGCGCACGACGGCGAGCGTCGTGCCGATATGGTCTTCGAGCGCGAGCGCCGCGCGCGCATCGGCGCGCCGCATCGCGGCTTCGAACAGGCACGCATGTTCCGCATGCACGTCGCGTTTCGAATCGCCGAGCCCGATGCACACGCGCCGGTAACGTTCGCTTTGCTGCGACAGCATGCGCAGGATCAGGTAGGTCCACGGCGTCGCGGCCGCCGAGATCAGCGCTTCGTGAAAGCGCCGGTTGCATGCTTCCCACGCGGTGCGGTGCTCGATCGACACCGGCTGCTCCCAGGCCGACAGCATCTCGAAGCTTTGCCGCACCCTATGCTCCCACGCATCGTCGCCGCGCCGCACGGATTCGCGCAGCGCATCGACCTCGATATGGATGCGCAGCCGCGTGATCGCTTCAAGATCGTCGACCGACATCGGCGTGACGCGAAACCCGCGCTGCCCTTCGGCGACGACCAGCGCATCGCTGACGAGCCGCGTGAGCGCCTCGCGCAACGTGCCTGCACCGACGCCGTACACGTTCTTCAGGTGCTCGACGCGCAGCTTCGCGCCGGGCGGGTAGTGCCCCTCGATGATGTGCTGGCGAAGCTGGTGGTACGCATGTTCGCTGAGCGTGCGTGCATGCGGTTCGACCGCGTCGTCGGCGGCCGGCTCGATCGCGGGCGGCGTGTCGTCGCGCAGTGCGTCGGCGAACGGATGGGCGGGCAGGATGGTGTTCATGTCACGTTTCCTCCTGATCCTGTTTGCGGTTGAGGCGATAGCTGAGCTGCGCGCGCGTCAGCCCGAGCAGGCGGGCGGCGGCCGACAGGTTGCCGTTCGCGCGATCGACGGCCTCGTGCAGCAGCGCGCGCTCGAGGCCGTCGAGCCCGCCACCGCCCTGCAACTGGTCGAGGATCGTCGCGCAGTCGATCGACAGCGCGGCGGCCGGCTTGATCTGCCCCGCACGGTCGACGGTCGAGCCGCCAGGCAGCCCGACGCCGGGGAACAGGTCCTTCGCATCGACCGGCCGGTTGGGGCGCGACAGGATCACCGCGCGCTCGATCAGGTTCTCGAGCTCGCGCACGTTGCCGGGCCATCGGTAGCCGCGCAGCGCGTCGTATGCATAGTCGGTCAGCGTGGGTGCCGGCTTGCCGTGCAGCGACGCGAAGCGCTCCAGCATCGCGTCGGCGAGCAGCGCGATGTCGTCCTGCCGGTCGCGCAGCGGCGGAATCAGCACCGGGTAGACGTTGATCCGGTAGTAGAGGTCGGCGCGGAAGGTGCCATCGCGCACGGCCTGTTCGAGATCGCGGTTGGTCGCCGCGACGACGCGCACATCCACCTTCCTGCTGTCGGTCGCGCCGAGCCGTTCGACCTCGCCTTCCTGTAGCACGCGCAGCAGCTTCGCCTGCACGTCGAGCGGCAACTCGCCGATCTCGTCCAGGAACAGCGTGCCGCCGTTCGCGCGCTCGAAGCGCCCGGCGCGCGCGACCTGCGAGCCCGTGAACGCGCCTTTCTCCGCGCCGAACAGTTCCGATTCGATCAGCGCGTGCGGAATGGCCGCGCAGTTGATCGCGACGAACGGCTTCGCGGCGCGCGGGCTGAGGCTGTGCAGCGCGCGGGCGAAGCGATCCTTGCCGACGCCCGTTTCTCCGGTGAGCAGCACGGCCACCTTGGTCGGCGCGGCCGTTTCGAGCAGCGCATAGGCGGCGCGAAACGCGTCGGAGCGTCCGACCAGCCGCGTGCGGTCATCGTCGGGTGCGATCTCGAGGCGCAGCGATTCGACCTCGGTCTGCAGGTCGCGGATCGTGTTGATCAGCGAATCGGCCTTGAACCACGACGAGATTTCCTCGGCGTCCGGCCATTCCTCGGCCGGCTTGCCGACGATCGTGCAGTGCGGGTCGTGCATGCCGACGCAGCCGGTTTCCTTGAACAGGATCGTCCGGCCGATGAAGGCGCTCGTATAGCCGGTCGCATAGCCGATCAGCATCCAGCACACCGGCTCGGGCTGCGGCCCGAACGTGCGGCGGTGCACGTCGGCCTCCCACGAATGTTCCCAGCGGTATTCGCAATAGAACGCACCGGTCGCGGGATCGGCCTCGAAGCGCAACGGCGTGACCTGCACGGCGCCTTCGAGCATGTGCAGCTGCGGGCCGACATGGAACATGTCGAACAGCGACGCGCCGCTGCGGATCTCGCGGGCGAGCGCGGCGTCCCGTTCGCCGGCGGCGAAGCCCACGCGCGTGAAGAAGCGCCGCGTCTGCGCGGGCCCGACGCTTTCCATCAACTCCTGGCGCAGCGTCGCCAGCGCGCCGGCATGGAGCAGCACCATCCGCTGTCCGGCGAGCCAGATGCGGCCGTCGCTCGCCGAAAAATGGATCAGCTTGCGCAGGTCGGTGTCCGGCGGCAAGGGGGGCAGGCTGGGCCGCGTCATGTCTCCTCCGTCGAGATTTCTCGTGATTTTCGAAATTTCCGCTCGCGGCGCCCGAACCCGGGCAGCCGTTTGATCATTTCATCAAATGCGCGCCGCCGGGTTGCTCAAATGATGAAGAGGCCCGCCGAATCGAGCGCTCGGCGCTTTCGTCCGGGCGCCGTTTCCATTCTGGTTAACCGCCATTGTGGATCGCGAATTCGAACTTCGCGTCAGGGCTTTCCCTGAATTATCGAGATTTTTTGCCGAGCCGGCCGTGCGTGGCACGGATGCTGCATTGAAGGACGGCATGGAGGCGACACCGGACATGAATCCAACCGACACCGATCTTTCCCCGCTCGACCCGGGCCGCAAGTGCGTCCGCGTCACCGGCACGAACCCACGCGGCTTCGTCGAATTCGAGTTTTCGATCGGCGGCGCGCCGGAGCTGTGCGTCGAGCTGACGTTGCCTCCTGCCGCCTTCGACGCGTTCTGCCGCGAACAGCACGTTACGCGGCTGGACGTCGAAGCGAACCCATGACCTTGAGGAGCTAGAAGTGACCATCGAGCTGAAGACAGTCGACATCAAGCCGCTCCGGCACACCTTTGCGCACGTGGCGCAGAACATCGGCGGCGACAAGACGGCGACGCGCTACCAGGAAGGCATGATGGGCGCGCAGCCCCAGGCGAACTTCCATTACCGCCCGACGTGGGATCCCGATTACGAGATCTTCGACGCGTCGCGCTCGGCGATCCGGATGGCGAACTGGTACGCGCTGAAGGACCCGCGCCAGTTCTACTACGCGTCGTGGGCGACCACGCGGGCGCGCCAGCAGGACACGATGGAGGCGAACTTCGAGTTCGTCGAGTCGCGCCGGATGATCGGCCTGATGCGCGACGACGTCGCCGCGCACGCGCTCGACGTGCTGGTGCCGCTGCGCCATGCGGCCTGGGGCGCGAACATGAACAACGCGCAGGTCTGCGCGCTCGGCTACGGCACCGCGTTCACGGCGCCCGCGATGTTTCATGCGATGGACAACCTCGGGGTCGCGCAATACCTCACGCGGCTCGCGCTCGCGATGGCCGAGCCCGACGTGCTCGACACCGCCAAGGCGGCATGGACGACCGGCGCCGCATGGCAGCCGCTGCGGCGTTACGTCGAGGACACGCTGGTCGTCGCCGACCCGGTCGAGCTGTTCGTCGCGCAGAACCTGGCGCTCGACGGGCTGCTTTACCCGCTCGTGTACGACCGTTTCGTCGATGAACGGATCGCGCTCGCGGGCGGCTCGGCGGTGGCGATGCTGACCGCGTTCATGCCGGAATGGCACACCGAATCGAACCGCTGGATCGACGCCGTCGTGAAGACGATGGCGGCCGAATCCGACGACAACCGCGCGCTGCTGGCACGCTGGACGCGCGACTGGTCCGCGCGCGCCGACGCGGCGCTCGCGCCGGTGGCGGCGCTGGCGCTGCAGGACGACGGCCGCGCGGCGCTCGACGAAGCGCGAGAACAGTTCCACGCACGTGTCGCGAAGCTCGGCCTCGCGCTCTGAGCCCGGGCCGCCCAACTTTCATTCAGGAAACCAGCATGTCCAACGTATTCATCGCCTTCCAGGCCAATGAGGAGTCCAGACCGATCGTCGAGGCGATCGTCGCGGACAACCCGCTCGCGACGGTGGTCGAGTCGCCCGGCATGGTCAAGATCGATTCGCCCGACCGGCTGACGATCCGCCGCGAGACGATCGAAGAACTCACCGGAACGCGTTTCGACCTGCAGCAACTGCAGGTGAACCTGATCACGCTGTCCGGCCATATCGACGAGGACGACGACCAGTTCACGCTGAGCTGGTCGCACTGAACGCCGCGCCACGCGCACCGACAACACCGGAGACACGAATGGACACGCCAACGCTCAAGAAAAAACTCGGCCTGAAGGACCGCTACGCGGCGATGACGCGCGGCCTCGGCTGGGAGACGACCTACCAGCCGATGGACAAGGTCTTCCCGTACGACCGCTACGAGGGCATCAAGATCCACGACTGGGACAAGTGGGTCGACCCGTTTCGCCTGACGATGGACGCGTACTGGAAGTACCAGGGCGAGAAGGAAAAGAAGCTGTACGCGGTGATCGACGCCTTCACGCAGAACAACGCGTTCCTCGGCGTGACCGATGCGCGCTACATCAACGCGCTGAAGCTGTTCATCCAGGGTGTGACGCCGCTCGAATACCTCGCGCATCGCGGCTTCGCGCACGTCGGCCGGCACTTCACCGGCGAGGGCGCGCGGATCGCGTGCCAGATGCAGTCGATCGACGAATTGCGGCACTACCAGACCGAAACGCACGCGATGTCGACGTACAACAAGTTCTTCAACGGGTTCCATCACTCGAACCACTGGTTCGATCGCGTCTGGTACCTGTCGGTGCCGAAG
The DNA here is from genome assembly GCF_017104585.1 of Burkholderia sp. Ac-20392. Classification (NCBI taxonomy): domain Bacteria; kingdom Pseudomonadati; phylum Pseudomonadota; class Betaproteobacteria; order Burkholderiales; family Burkholderiaceae; genus Burkholderia; species Burkholderia sp. Ac-20392. The sequence goes on along the minus strand of NZ_JAAGPB010000028.1, from coordinate 3,979 downwards.
TCGTTCTTCGAGGATGCGTACTCGTCGGGGCCGTTCGAATTCCTGACCGCCGTGAGCTTCTCGTTCGAATACGTGCTGACGAACCTGCTGTTCGTGCCGTTCATGTCGGGCGCGGCCTACAACGGCGACATGTCGACCGTCACGTTCGGCTTCTCCGCGCAATCGGACGAATCGCGCCACATGACGCTCGGCATCGAGTGCATCAAGTTCCTGCTCGAGCAGGACCCGGACAACGTGCCGATCGTGCAGCGCTGGATCGACAAGTGGTTCTGGCGCGGCTACCGGCTGCTGACGCTCGTCGCGATGATGATGGACTACATGCAGCCGAAGCGCGTGATGAGCTGGCGCGAATCGTGGGAGATGTACGCGGAGCAGAACGGAGGCGCGCTGTTCAAGGATCTCGCGCGCTACGGCATTCGCGAGCCGAAGGGCTGGCAGGACGCGTGCGAAGGCAAGGACCACATCAGCCACCAGGCATGGTCGACGTTCTACGGCTTCAACGCGGCGTCCGCGTTCCATACGTGGGTGCCGACCGAGGACGAGATGACGTGGCTGGCGGCGAAGTATCCCGACTCGTTCGACCGCTACTACCGTCCGCGCTTCGACTACTGGGGCGAGCAGGCGAAGGCCGGCAACCGCTTCTACATGAAGACGCTGCCGATGCTGTGCCAGACCTGCCAGATCCCGATGCTGTTCACCGAGCCCGGCAATCCGCGAAAGATCGGTGCGCGCGAATCGGACTACCTCGGCAACAAGTTCCATTTCTGCAGCGATCACTGCAAGGAAATTTTCGATCACGAGCCGCAGAAGTACGTGCAGGCGTGGCTGCCCGTGCACCAGATCCACCAGGGCAACTGCTTCCCGCCCGATGCGGACCCGAGCGCCGAAGGCTTCGACCCGCTTGCCGCCGTACTCGATTACTACGCGGTGGGCATGGGTCGCGACAACCTCGATTTCGCGGGCTCGGAAGACCAGAAGAACTTCGCGGCATGGCGCGGCCAGGCCACGAGCAACTGATCGATACGCAACACCTACGCAACCTTGAACGAGACCGGCGCACGCGCGCATGCGCGAACGCCGGCCGACAGGAGACAAGCATGGCCGTCATCGCGCTCAAACCCTACGACTTCCCGATCAAGGATGAAGTCGGGAAGTTTCCGGCACCGCTGCTGTACGTGTGCTGGGAAGACCACCTGATGTTCCCGGCGCCGTTCTGCCTGCCGCTGCCGCCGGACCTGCCGTTCGGCGCGCTCGCACGCGACGTGCTGCCGCCCGTCTATGGCTACCACCCGGACTTCGCGAAGATCGACTGGGATCGCGTCGAGTGGTTCCGTGCCGGCGAGCCGTGGGCGCCGGACGCGGCAAAGAGCCTGGCCGGCAACGGCCTCGGGCACAAGGACCTGATCAGCTTTCGCACGCCGGGCCTCGACGGCCTCGGCGGCGCGAGCTTCTGACCGCGACGCGGACGGGCGAACCATCATGAGCCATCAACTAACCATCGAGCCGCTGGGCGTCACGATCGAGGTCGAGGAAGGACAGACGATGCTCGACGCTGCGCTGCGCCAGGGCATCTACATTCCGCACGCGTGCTGTCACGGGCTGTGCGGCACCTGCAAGGTCGCGGTGCTCGACGGCGAGACCGACGTCGGCGACGCGAACCCGTTCGCGCTGATGGACTTCGAGCGCGAGGAGGGCAAGGCGCTTGCGTGCTGCGCGACGCTGCAGGCCGACACCGTGATCGAGGCCGACGTCGACGAGGAGCCGGACGCGGAGATCATCCCCGTCAAGGATTTCGCTGCGGACGTCACGCGCATCGAGCCGCTCACGCCGACCATCAAGTCGATCCGCCTGAAGCTGTCGCAGCCGATCCATTTCCAGGCCGGCCAGTACGTGCAGCTCGAGATTCCGGGGCTCGGGCAGAGCCGCGCATTCTCGATCGCGAATTCACCGGCCGACGTGGCCGCCACCGGCGAGATCGAGCTGAACGTGCGGCAGGTGCCGGGCGGGCTGGGCACCGGCTACCTGCACGAGCAACTGGCGACCGGCGACCGCGTGCGGCTGTCGGGCCCGTACGGCCGCTTCTTCGTGCGCCGCTCGGCCGCGTTGCCGATGATCTTCATGGCCGGCGGATCGGGCCTGTCGAGCCCGCGCTCGATGATCGCGGATCTCCTCGACGGCGGCGTGACCGCGCCGATCACGCTGGTCTACGGCCAGCGCAACGCGAAGGAGCTCTATTACCACGACGAATTCCGCGCGCTCGCCGAGCGCTACCCGAACTTCACGTACGTGCCGGCGCTGTCCGAAGGTGCGGCGGATGCCGGCGGCGGGATCGCACAAGGGTTCGTGCACGACGTCGCGAACGCGCATTTCGATGACGACTTCTCCGGCCACCAGGCGTACCTGTGCGGGCCGCCCGCGATGATCGACGCATGCATCACCGCGCTGATGAAGGGCCGCCTGTTCGAGCGGGACATCTATCACGAGAAGTTCATCTCGGCGGCCGACGCGCAACAGACGCGCAGCCCGCTGTTCCGGCGGGTGTGACATGGACGCGGGCCGCGTGTGCGCCACGGTGACGATCGCGCAGACCGACGAGCGCTACGTGTGCGCGTCCGGCGAATCGTTGCTGGCCGGAATGGCGAAGCTCGGCCGGCGCGGCATTCCGGTCGGGTGCCTGAACGGCGGGTGCGGCGTGTGCAAGGTGCGCGTGCTGCGCGGCGCCGTGCACCGGCTCGGGCCGATCAGCCGCGCGCACGTGAGCGCCGACGAGGAGCGCGACGGCTATGCGCTCGCGTGCCGCGTCGCGCCGGACGGCGACGTCGAGCTGGAAGTGGCGGGCCGGCTGAAAAAGCCGTTTTTCTGCGGCTCGGCCTGCGCCGGGGCGCCGGTATTCAACAAGTAACCAGGAGGAGACTCACCATGGGTGTGATGCGTATTGGTCATGTCAATCTGAAGGTGATGGACATGGAAGCGGCGTTGCGTCACTACATCCGCGTGCTCGGCATGCAGGAAACGATGCGCGACGCGGCCGGCAACGTCTACCTGAAATGCTGGGACGAATGGGACCGGTATTCGCTGATCCTGTCGCCGTCCGATCAGGCGGGGCTCAAGCATGCGGCCTACAAGGTCGAGCACGACGCGGATCTCGACGCGTTGCAGCAGCGCATCGAGGCGTACGGCATCCGCACGGAGATGCTGCCCGAAGGCGCGCTGCCGGCGGTGGGCCGCCAGTTGCGGTTCCTGCTGCCGAGCGGGCACGAGCTGCGCCTGTTCGCGCAAAAGGAGCAGGTCGGCACCGCGGTCGGCTCGCTGAATCCCGATCCGTGGCCCGACGACATCCCGGGCTCGGCCGTGCACTGGCTCGACCACTGCCTGCTGATGTGCGAGATGAACCCGGACGCCGGCGTGAACCGCGTCGAGGAGAACACGCGCTTCATGGCCGAGTGTCTCGACTTCCACCTGGCCGAGCAGGTCATGGTCGGCCCGGGCAACACGATCCAGGCGGCAACGTGGATGTTCCGCAGCTCGACGCCGCACGACATCGCGTTCGTCGGCGGCCCGCGCAACGGGCTGCACCACATCGCGTTCTTCCTCGACGACTGGGCCGACGTGCTGAAGTCGGCCGACGTGATGGCGAAGAACAAGGTGAAGATCGACGTCGCCCCCACGCGGCACGGCATCACGCGCGGCACGACCATCTATTTCTTCGATCCGAGCGGCAACCGCAACGAAACCTTCGCGGGGCTCGGCTATCTCGCGCAGCCCGACCGCCCGGTCACGACCTGGACCGAGGACGAACTCGGGCGCGGGATCTTCTTCCATTCCGGCGAGCTGAACGAAGCGTTCACGACCGTCTACACCTGAACCGCACAGGAGCACAGCGTCATGGCTTGCAACGATTCGACCCGCAGCGTCGTCACGCACACGATCGACTGGCCCGCCGCGGCGCGCGCCGCGCAGGCGGCGGCGGCCGCCGCCG
>NZ_JAAGPB010000299.1:0-10548 GCF_017104585.1 Burkholderia sp. Ac-20392 | reverse complement strand
CCAGCGTCGCACCGGGCACTTCGCGCAGCGGCGCGAGTGCGCACGCGCGCGCCATGTCGTCGCGGTAGCCGTCGCGCAGCGCGGCGAACACGGCCGTCTCGCGCACGAAATCGAGCGGGTCGATGCAAGGCAGCATCGCGTCGGCGAGCGCGGCCGGGTCGAAATGCAGATCGCCGACACATTCGCCGTACGCGTTGTAGTTCAGGTAGAGCCCGAGTTCGGCGAGCGTGTCGCGCTCGGCGTCGCCAATCCCGTGCTCGCGCGCGAGCGCGTGGCCGAGCGCCGGCAACTCGTCGCCGAACGCCGCGACGATCGCCCAGCGCACGTGCCGGCCGCCGAGATAGCGGTTCACGATTGCGCTCGTGCAGACGTCGGCTGCCGTGTCGATATGCGCGTCGAAGCGCGGCTCGTCAGGCAGCTCGCCCGCGAAGTGATGGTCGAAATAGCGGACCGTCGCGCCGTCGCGCAGCAGCCGCGCGCACGCGTCGCGATTCTGGTCGTGCGACACGTCGAGCACGGTGACGATGTCGCCCGCCCGCGCGTCGATCCGCTCGAGCAGCTTGATGTCGCGCTTCACGCCGGTCACGAGCGTGCCGTGCACGCCCTCCGCCAGCCGCAGTTGCTGAAGTGCGCACAGCCCGTCCGCGTCGCCGTTGAACGCAAAGAAATGTTGTGTGTCGTGGTTGTCCTGCATGATCCTTTGCTCCATCGTCAGGGCATGAAATCGCCGCCATTCGCGTCGAGCGTCGCGCCCGTCACCGCGTTCGCATAATCCGACGCGAGGAACAGCGCGGCACGCGCGCAGTCGTCGTCGGTCGGCAGCTTCGCGAGCGCGATGTTCGACGCGATCGGCGCGATGATCTGCTCTTCCGTCATGCCGTACTCGGCGGCCGCCTGCCGGAAATACGTCTGGGTCGGCACGCCCCACATCCACCCCATGTGGATGCTGTTCGCACGAATGCCGTGCACGCCAAGTTCGCGCGCCAGGTATTTTGCCGCAACCGCGAGCGCCCCCTTCGAAACAGCGTAGCCGCCTTCCCCTGCAAACGGCTTGCGGGTCGCCTGCGTGTTGATCATCACGATCGCGCCGCGCTTCTGTCGCTTCATGTGCGGCACGACTTCCTGCGTGAGCGCCATCGTACCGAACACGTTGGTGTCGAACACCGCACGCCAGCCGTCGAGGTCGGCTTCTTCCACCGGTTCGGGAAACGTGCCGTGCACGAACGCGCTGTTCACGAGCGCGTCGATCCGGCCGAAACGCTCGACGGCCTGCGTCGCGAGCTGCCGGCATTGTGCGCGGTCGGTGATGTCGGTCTTCACCTTCAGCACGTCGCAGCCGACGCCGAGCGCACGGATCCGCGCGTCGGCGTCGTCGAGTTTTTCCATCGTGCGCGCCGCGACGACCACGCCGCGCGCGCCCTCGCGCGCGGCCTCGACGGCGAGCTTCACGCCGAGCCCCGGCCCGATCCCTGAAATCACGACGATCTTGTCCTTCAGCAACATGGGTTGTCTCCTGGTTGTCGTGGGTCTCGCGAGCCCGGCGTCAGCCGGCCGCCCGCAGGTGCCGCGCGCGATACGCGGCGAAGTCGCGCGCGAGCTGCGCATCGGTGAAGCCGAAGCGCGCGATCGAATAGTCGTGTGCGGCACGCTTGTCGCGGCCGTTGCGCGCCATCCAGTCCGTCATCGCCGTGCGCTGCCGCGCATCGAGCGGCATCCCGGCAAACGCGTACACGGCCTCGGCAACGCCGAGCGGATTCGACACCGTGTCCTCGAAGCGCACGTCGAGGAAGCGGTCGGCCGGCAGCGCGTCGCGCGCGGCCATCGCCGCACCGATCGCGCGCGCCATCCCCGCGTTCCACTGCGCGCCGACGGCGAGCGGATCCGGATCGTCCGCATACATCTGCCACAACGTATGCGCCATGCTCGCCATCGACGGAATCGTCTGCGCCGGATCGCGGTGCGTGAGCACGACCTGCGCGCGCGGAAACACGCGGCACAGCACGTCGAGCGCATGCAGGTGCTGGGGCGTCTTCAGCAGCCAGCGCGCGGCCGGCGCGACGCCGCGCTGCGCCTTCTGCCACTGCAGGAACTGCAGCATCCGCTTCAGGTACGTATAGACCGGCGTGAGATCCTGCTGCGCGAGCCATGCCGTATAGCGCGGCACGTTCGCGTACGAATCCATCGCGCACACGAACGAATGCTCCATCAGCATGAACTCCTCGTCGGCGAGCATCGCATCGAGCGGGTGGATCGTCAGGATCTGCGGGACGCAGTCGATCATCGTCGCGACCTCGGCCTGTGCACGCGCGATGCGCACCGCCGGCGCGGCGAGCGTCTCGCCCGCGAGCGGCGCCGGGTAGCGGGTTTCCCACCACGCGGCAGCATGGAAGCGCGGGTCGACGGCCAGCAGGCGCTGCAGCAGCGTCGTACCCGTGCGCGGCAGGCCGACGATCACGAGCGGATCGTCGATCTCGATCTCCGCGATTTCCGGATGACGCCGGCAGTAATACTCGATAACGAGCCGGTTCACGAGCTGGCCGACGAGCTTCTCGCGCATCATCGCCGCGCCGCGCGTGGACAGGTTCGCTTCATCGATCAGCGATGCGCACATCACGTCGAGCGCCTCGCGATACGGCCCGTCGCCGAACGCGGTGAGGCCGCCCGTGCGCGACACGGCCTCCGCAATCAGTCCATCGGCGTCGAGCGACGCGCGGATCGGGTCGAGCGGCGCGTTCATGCGGCCTCCTTCAGCGTTGCAAGCTTGACGACCCGCGTACGCGGATGCACCGGCTGTGCGGCACCGACCCAGCGCCAGCAGATCGTGCCGGTACGATGCCCGGCCGTATCGAGCCAGTTCGCGTCACCCGGCCGCGCGGCCGCGACGACCACCGTCACGCCGCCGTCCGCATTCAGCCGTGCGCTGTGCTTGTTCACGCAGATATCGAAGTGCCGGTAATCGAGCGACTCCATCCAGTAGTTGTTGAGCTGCACGTTCCAGAAGTCACAGTCGGGCACCGTGTCGACGTCGATCACGAGCGCTTCGTCGTCGGCCAGCGTCCAGCACGAGTGGTAGTAGTAGATGTTCGGGTCGCCGCCGACCGACTGGCACAGCGCCTGGTCGGCGGGCGGCAGCGCATTCACGTGCGACCGGTAACTCGCGGCCCAGTCCGCGAACAGCTTCGACGTCTGCTCGACGAATTGCGCAGCGCGCGTGAGGCCGCCCTGCAGCACGAGCGGGTCGAGCGGCGCCGGGCGATCGTCGGCGCCGATGCGCTCGATCTTCAGCTGCGCCGGCGTTTCCGCACGACGGTCGAGGAAGGTCTGGCGCACCAGCAACGCGTTGGTGCCCGGCTCCATGCGCACCCAGTTGCCCGCGCGCGGCGTTTCGCTCAGCACGATCTCGAAGCTGCCGTCCGGCGCGATCTCGAGCTGCTTCGCATCGAGAAAGCCCGTCTGCAGCATCTTGCCGTCGGTCTCGTAGCCGCCCTTCTGCGTGCCGAAGCTCAGGTAGGCCACCGTGCCGCGCCGCCCCGTCACGCGGTATTCGCAGCGGCCGTCGAGACGCGCGTACTGGTACAGGTTGTCGGGATTGTCGGCGCCGATCTTCGCGGTCTCGTGCGACGGCGAGAAAAAGCCCGGCCACGCGCCGTCCGCGAACTCGACGTGCATTTCGAGCGCGATGCGCATCAGCCGGCTCAGGTAGCGGAATCCTTCCGCACGCGTCAGCGGATCGTCCGGCGCCTCGGCGCGCAGGATCTGTTGTCCGCTGCGTTTCAGGGTGTCGCAGAAATCGGCCCAGGTCTGGCCCGAAAGCAATTGCGTGGCACGTGTGTCGTCCGTCATGTGTTCTCTCCGCCGATGGTCGAGCGCTCACCTTATGCGCCGCCGCCGCGCGCCACTTCGTCCGGGTGGACTAAGGAAAGATCCGCTCCACCGCCGTGCGGCGATTTAGTCCACCCGGACGAAGATCGGCATGCCGCTCGCTCGATACCGTCGGTGTCATGCACGAAACGCCGCACATGTCGCGCGGCACCGGCATGAAACAAGGAGACGAACGATGTTGACCCACTTGGAGCGGCTGGAGGCCGAAAGCATCCACATCATGCGCGAGGTGGTCGCCGAGAGCGAGAACCCGGTGATGCTGTATTCGATCGGCAAGGACAGCTCGGTCATGCTGCATCTCGCGATGAAGGCGTTCTACCCGGCGAAGCCACCCTTTCCGCTGCTGCACGTCGATACGACCTGGAAATTCCGCGAGATGATCGCGTTTCGCGACGAGACGGCCGCGCGCCTCGGCCTCGACCTGCGCGTGCACATCAACCCCGACGGCGTCGCGAACGACATCAATCCGTTCACGCACGGCTCCGCCGTGCACACCGACGTGTGGAAGACGCAGGGGCTCAAGCAGGCGCTCGATCACTACGGCTTCGACGCCGCGTTCGGCGGCGCCCGCCGCGACGAGGAGAAATCGCGCGCGAAGGAGCGCATCGTGTCGCTGCGCTCGGAACAGCACCGCTGGGATCCGAAGCGCCAGCGCCCCGAGCTCTGGTCGCTGTACAACGCACGCAAGCGCAAAGGCGAAAGCCTGCGCGTGTTCCCGATCTCGAACTGGACCGAGCTCGACATCTGGCAGTACATCCAGCTTCACGACATCCCGATCGTGCCGCTCTACTTCGCGAAGGAACGGCCCGTGGTCGAACGCGACGGCGCGCTGATCATGGTCGACGACGAGCGCCTGCCGCTGCGCGAAGGCGAAGTGGCGCAGATGCGCAAGGTGCGCTTTCGCACGCTCGGCTGCTATCCGCTGACGGGGGGGATCGACAGTGACGCAACGTCGCTCGACGACATCCTGCAGGAGATGCGCGAGACGCGTACGTCCGAACGGCAAGGGCGACTGATCGACAGCGATTCGGCCGGTTCGATGGAAAAGAAGAAACAGGAGGGATATTTCTGATGGCACACGTTCTCACCGCGCCCGAGGCGCTCGCGCACGACGTACCCGATTCACGCGCTACCGACGAAGCGCACACGCAAACCCGGGACCTGCTGCGCTTCATCACGTGCGGCAGCGTCGACGACGGCAAGAGCACGCTGATCGGCCGCCTGCTCTACGAATCGAACATGCTGTTCGACGACCAGCTCACCCAGCTCGAGGCCGATTCGAAGAAGGTCGGCACGCAGGGCGGCGAACTCGATTTCGCGCTGCTCGTCGACGGCCTGTCGGCCGAGCGCGAGCAAGGGATCACGATCGACGTCGCCTACCGCTTCTTCGCGACCGCGCGGCGCAAGTTCATCGTCGCCGATACGCCCGGCCACGAGCAGTACACGCGCAACATGATCACCGGCGCATCGACCGCCGATCTCGCCGTGATCCTGATCGATGCACGCAAGGGCGTGCTCACGCAGACGCGCCGCCACAGTCATCTCGTCGCGCTGATCGGCATCAAGCGCGTGGTGCTCGCGATCAACAAGATGGACCTGGTCGACTACGACCGCGCCGTGTTCGAGCGCATCGACGCCGACTATCGTGCGTTCGCGGCCGAGCTCGGGCTGGCGGAGATCGTCAGCATCCCGATGTCGGCGCTGCGCGGCGACAACGTGATCGCGCCGAGCGCGCGGATGCCGTGGTACGCGGGCCCGACGCTGATGCAGCATCTCGACACCTTGCCGCTCGCCGCACGCGTGACCCGCGACGAGCCGTTCCGGCTGCCGGTGCAGTGGGTCAACCGCCCGCACCTGAATTTCCGCGGTTACGCGGGCAGCATCGCATCGGGCGAGATCCGCGTCGGCGAGCGCGTGCGCGTGCTGCCGTCCGGCAAGGAGAGCCGCGTCGCGTCGGTGATCACGCAAGGCGGCGAAAGCGACATCGCGCGCGCCGGTGACGCGGTGACGCTCACGCTCGCCGACGAGATCGACATCAGCCGCGGCGACATGATCGCGCGCGCGGATGCGCCGCCCGAGGTGGCCGATCAGTTCGAGGCGACGCTCGTGTGGATGCACGACGCACCGCTGCTGCCCGGCCGCCCGTATCTGGTGAAGCTCGGCACGCAGACGGTCGGCGCGACCTGCGCGACGCCGAAGTACAAGATCGACGTGAACACGCGCGAGCATCTCGCGGCGCGCACGCTCGCGCTCAACGAGATCGGCGTGTGCAACCTGAGCTTCGACCGGCCCGTAGCGTTCGATCCGTACGACCGCAACCGCCACACCGGCGGCTTCATCGTGATCGACCGCGTCACCAACGACACGGTCGGCGCCGGGATGCTGCACTTCGCGCTGCGCCGCGCGCACAACGTGCACTGGCAGGCCGTCGACGTCGATCGCGCCGCGCGTGCCGCGCAGAAGGCTCAGACGCCGCGCATCGTGTGGCTGACGGGCCTGTCGGGCGCCGGCAAGTCGACGATTGCGAATCTCGTCGAGAAGCGGCTGCACGCGCTCGGCAAGCATACGTACCTGCTCGACGGCGACAACGTGCGGCACGGGCTCAATCGCGATCTCGGCTTCACCGAGGCCGATCGCGTGGAGAACATCCGGCGCGTCGCCGAAGTCGCGCGGCTGATGCTCGACGCGGGGCTCATCACGCTCGTGTCGTTCATCTCGCCGTTCCGCGCGGAGCGCGACATGGCGCGCGCGCTGGTCGGCCCCGACGAGTTCGTCGAAGTGTTCGTCGACACGCCGCTCGCGGTCGCCGAGGAACGCGATCCGAAGGGCTTGTACAAGAAGGCGCGGCGCGGCGAGCTGAAGCACTTCACGGGCATCGATTCGCCGTACGAACCGCCCGCGCAGGCCGAACTGCGTGTCGACACGGTCGCCGAGTCGCCGGAGGAAGCGGCCGATCGCATCGTCGCGTACCTGCTGCGCGAGCGCGCGGCGTAAGCGCCGCGAGCGGGCAGCCCGGCGGCTGCCCGCTCGCCCGCGTCGCCTACTCCGTTCGGATGACGCGGGCCGCCAGCCGGCCGGTATGCTGGTCCGGGAATCCTTCATCCCGACCTGGAGAACACGAGCATGCCCATCGCGCTGGCGCCCGGCGACCCGGCCGCGCACGACGGTTTCGACGACGCCGCGTGGACGGCGCGCGAACTCAGCGCGTGGCTCGGGCTCGTCTATCAGGGCCCGTCGGAAGCGACCCCGTGGGCCGGCTTCCTCGAAGCGGTCCGCGTGCGGCTCGACGCAAGCTTCACGACGCTGGTGCTGCGCAATCCGGGCGGCGCACGGCACGGGCTCATCATCAACGCGTCGGCACACGGCCCGCTGCTGCCCGGCGAGCCGTCGTACAGCGAGCAGTTCTACGCGCTGTGCCCGTTTCTCGACCAGCCGCCCGGCCAGGTCTTCACGGCCGACCGGCTGTTCGGCGAACCCGCGTGGCGCGCGCACGATTTCTACCGGCAGTACCTGCAGCCGCTCGACCTGCGCTACATCCTCGGCGCGAACCTGCGCGGCGAACGCGGCGTCGAATGTGCATTCTTCGTGAGTCGCGCGCACGGCGGCCGCGATTTCGACGCGGCCGAGCGCGCGCAGGTCGCGACGCTGCTGCCGCACCTGCAGCGGGCGGTCGAACTGCATGCGGCGCTCGACGTACTCGATGCCGAGCGCGCGCTGTACGCGGGCACCGTCGACCGGCTCGACGTCGGCACCGCGATCGTCGACGAGGACGGCCGCGTGATCAAGCGCAACCGCATCGCCGAGCGGCTGATCGAGCAGCAGGACGGGCTGTGCGTGCGCCAGGAGCGGCTCCACGCGTCGTGCCCGCTCGACGAGCGCCGGCTGCAGAAGGCGCTGCAGGCCGCGCTCGAGCATTTCCGCGCGGGAGCGCTCACCCGCATCGAAGCCACCACGCTGTCGCGCCCCGGCGGTGCGATGCCGTTGAGCGTGCTGCTGCGCCCGCTCGCGCCCTACCGCGGCGCGGAGGACCGCCAGCACCGGCCGGCCGTCGCGGTGTTCGTCCGCGATCCGGCGTCGTCGCCGCAGACGTCGCGCGACATGCTGCACCGGCTGTTCCGGCTCACGCCGATGGAAACCGAAATCGCGCTGCTGCTCGTCGACGGGCTGACGCTCGACGAAGCGGCCGCCGCGACCGGCATCACGAAGAACACCGCGCGCGCGCATCTGCGCGGCATCTTCGCGAAAACGGGCGCGACGCGGCAGGCCGTGCTCGTGAAGACGCTGCTCAACAGCGTCGTGTCGATGGCGTAGCCGCCGCGCCGGCAGCCTCGCGACGGGCTGCCCGGTCGATGCACCACGTGCGAGCCGCGACCGAAACCGCGGCAATCGGCGCACACTCATTTCATGTCATACGTCATCAGACATGAATGAATCACCAATGAGTCTCATGAAATTCCCCAATTTCCGGAAAATTACGGGGTAAACCCGCAACGTCTTCATCGGCACTCAGGCGTACCATGTCATACGACGACATACTACACAGACTGCTACCCAGACGCCGACGCGAGCACCCGCCCCGTCCGCCGCCGCCCGACCGGAGACACGCTTGAACCCGCCCTCGCCCGCCCTGCCCGGACGCGACCCGCTCGCGTCCGCCGTCTCGAAAGTGAAATGGCACGTGCTGCCGCTCGTGCTGATCATGTTCATCGCGAACTATATCGACCGCGTGAACGTCGGCTTCGTCGATCGTCACCTCGAGGCATCGATCGGCATCGGCGCGGCCGCGTACGGCCTCGGCGCCGGGCTGTTCTTCGTCGGCTACGCGCTGTTCGAAGTGCCGTCGAACCTGCTGATGCAGCGCTACGGCGCGCGCGTGTGGCTGGCCCGGATCATGGCGACGTGGGGCATCGTCGCGGCCGCGATGGCGTTCGTGTGGAACGACACGTCGTTCTATACGCTGCGCTTCCTGCTGGGCGTGGCCGAGGCCGGCTTCTTCCCCGGCGTCGTGCTGTACCTGTCGCAATGGCTGCCGCCGCAGGAACGCGGCAAGGCGATGGCGATCTTCCTCGGCGGTTCCGCGTTCGCATCGGTGCTGTCCGGGCCGGTCACCGGCGCGCTGCTGTCGATCCGCGGTTTCGGCCTCGAAGGCTGGCAATGGATGTTCCTGATCGAAGGGCTGTTCTCGGTCGCACTGTGCGGCGCGAGCTGGCTGCTGCTGAAGTCGCATATCCGCGACGCGACGTGGCTCACGGCCGAAGAACGCACGGCGCTGCAGAACGCGCTCGACGAGGAGCGCACGACGCGCGACGTCCGCTCGAACGTGCCGGTGCGCGCCACCGCGCTGCTGCGCGACCCGCAGATCATGTTGTTCTGCTTCCTGTATTTCTCGATCCAGCTGACGATCTACGCGGCCACGTTCTGGCTGCCGACGATCATCCGCAAGATGGGCGGCCTCACCGATTTCCAGGTCGGCCTGTACAACACGATTCCGTGGATGATCGCGATCGGCGCGATGTACGGCTTCGCGATGCTGTCGTCGAAATGGAAGCATCCGCAGCGCTGGCTCGCGGTCGCGCTCGTGCTCGCCGCATGCGGGCTGTTCGCGTCGACGTCGCACGATCCGGTATGGTCGTTCGCGTCGATCTGCTTCGCCGCGCTCGGCTTCAAGGCCGCGTCGTCGCTGTTCTGGCCGATCCCGCAGGGCTATCTCGACACGCGCGTGGCCGCGGCCGTGATCGCGCTGATCAACTCGGTCGGCAACCTCGGCGGCTTCGTCGCGCCGACGGCCTTCGGCTATCTGAAGCAACATACGGGTTCGATCACGGGCGGGCTGTATGCGCTCGCGGTCGCTTCGCTCGTCGCCGCGGTCGCCGCGCTGTTCGCGCGCACCCACCGGCGCAGCGATCCGCCGCGCGGCCTGCCGGCCGACAAGTCCTTCACGAACGCTTCGATGCTCCGCCATGCCGAACACTGACCGCCTGACCGTCGTCGTCTCGAATGCCACCGACGGCGACCTCACCACGTTCTCCCTCGCCGGCGACGGCACGCTCGCGCCGCTCGCCCGCTATCCCGCCGCCGACGTCGCAATGCCGATCGCCGTGCAGGCCGACCGGGCGCGGCTCTACGTCGCGACGCGCGGCGAACAGCCGACGATCGTCGCGTTCCGCGTCGTGCCGGCCACCGGCGCGCTCGTGCGCATCGGCACGACCGCGATCGACGCGAGCCATGCGTACCTGTCGCTCGACCGCAGCGGCCGCTGGCTGCTCGGCGCGTCGTACGGCGGAAATTCGCTGAGCCTCTATGACGCCGCGCACGTGCGCGACGGCGACGGCACGCCGCTGCAGGTCGCGGGCGGCATCGCGAACGCGCACTCGGTGATCGTGTCGCCGGACAACCGTTTCGCGTACGTCAGCTCGCTCGGATCGGATCGCGTGTTCAGCTTCGCGCTCGTCGAGGACGCGGCCGGCCTGCGCGCGCTCGAACATGGCGAAACGCGCGTGCCAACCGGGTTCGGCCCGCGTCACCTGCAATTTGCGCGCGACGGCCGTGCACTCGTCGTCGTCAGCGAATTCCAGGCCACGCTTGCAACGTTCGCGCGCGATCCCGACAGCGGCCGGCTCGGCGATGCGCATGTGAGCGCGCGTCATCCCGCTGTCGCCGAACTCA
>NZ_JAAGPB010000298.1:0-240 GCF_017104585.1 Burkholderia sp. Ac-20392 | reverse complement strand
GATGATTAAAAAAAAAAAAAGATATGTATGTAAGTAGTCATGCGCTTACATATTATACTGTACCGTATGTGAGGTAGCTAATCATGTCGACATATATCTGCGTGCCGTCACTGCATATCAGATCCGGTACCAGCTCATCGTCGTCTTCATACAACTACTGTACCCATCATGTCATTTGACCAGAGTTCTCTAGTGGAGTTGTACGAATCGTTCAACACTCTGTCATGTCATGTTACGATA
>NZ_JAAGPB010000297.1:0-10757 GCF_017104585.1 Burkholderia sp. Ac-20392 | reverse complement strand
CGCCGACCGGCATGGTCAAGCATCCGGGCCTGCCGCTGCCGGCCGAGCTGCTCCACGCGGGCATGTGGGTGGCCGACATCGTGTACTTCCCGCTCGAAACCGAACTGATCCACGCGGCGCGCGCGGCCGGCTGCGCCACGTTGCCGGGCGGCGGGATGGCCGTCTACCAGGCCGTCGACGCGTTCGAGATCTTCACCGGACGCACGCCCGACGCCGAGCGGATGTTCGATCACTTTCAGTCGCTCGTCGCGCGCTGACCCCCTTCCAGAAAGAGAGACCAGGAGACGACCATGCAGCACACCACCCACACGAGCGCCGCGCCGGCGCAGGCGTCCGGCACCGTCCGGCGCACCTCGGCGCGCTACAAGATTCTCGCGCTGCTCGCGATCGGCACGATGATCAACTATCTCGACCGCACCGTGCTGGGGGTGGCTGCGCCGCAGCTCACCAAGGAGCTCGGCATCAACGCGGCCGTGATGGGCATCATGTTTTCCGCGTTTTCGTGGACGTACGTGGCCGCGCAGGTGCCCGGCGGCCTCTTTCTCGACCGTTTCGGCAGCAAGGTCACCTATTACTGGTCGATGACGCTGTGGTCGCTGTGCACGTTCCTGCAAGGCTTCGTGCCCGGCGTCGCGACGCTGCTCGCGTGCCGTCTCGGCCTGGGCGTCGCGGAGGCGCCGTGCTTCCCGACCAACAGCCGCGTCGTCGCGACGTGGTTCCCGCAGAACGAGCGCGCGATGGCGACGGGTACCTACACCGTCGGCGAGTACATCGGCCTCGCGTTCTTCAGCCCGGTGCTGTTCGCGCTGATGGGGGCGTTCGGCTGGCGCTCGCTGTTCTGGGTCGTCGGCACGGTCGGCATCGTGTTCGGCCTGGTCTGGTGGAAGTTCTATCACGAGCCGCGCAACCATCCGGGTGCGAATTCGGAGGAGCTGGCGTATATCGAGGCGGGCGGCGGCCTGGTGCACGGCGTGCGCAAGGACGGTGACAAAGGCGGCAAGGGCGCGAAGGGCGAGCAGAAGGCATTCAGCTGGTCGATGGCCGGCAAGCTGCTGAAGAAGCGCCAGCTCGCGGGCATCTGCCTCGGCCAGTTCGCCGGCAACTCGACGCTCGTGTTCTTCCTGACCTGGTTCCCGACCTACCTCGCCACCGAGCGCCACATGGGCTGGCTGAAGATCGGCTTCTTCGCGGTGATGCCGTTCATCGCCGCGTCGGTCGGCGTGATGTTCGGCGGGATCTTCTCCGACTGGCTGCTGCGTCGCGGCAAGTCCGCGAACCTCGCACGCAAGCTGCCGATCATCGCGGGCCTGCTGCTCGCATCGACGATCATTCTCGCGAACTACGTGCAGAGCAACGAAGCCGTGATCGCGATCATGTCGGTCGCGTTCTTCGCGCAGGGGATGGCCGCACTCGGCTGGACGCTCGTGTCGGACATCGCGCCGGACGGCCTGCTCGGCGTCACGGGCGGCATCTTCAACTTCGCCGCGAACCTTGCCGGGATCGTCACGCCGCTCGTGGTCGGCTTCATCGTCGCGTCGACCGGGTCGTTCGTCGGCGCGCTCGTGTTCATCGGCGTGATCGCGCTGATCGGTGCAGCGTCGTACATCTTCGTGGTCGGCGACATCAAGCGGATCGAGCTGTAAGCACCGGCTCCACGCACATCCTGTGCGTTGGCCCGGCAGCCGCAAGGCCGCCGGGCTTTTTTGTTTGCGCGTGCCGGCGGATCCGCCGGCTGGCGCAGTACGACGGCGCTTATGCGCGCTGCACGGCGATGCCGAGCGATTCGATCGCCTGCGCAATTGCCGCGACCGCACGGCGGATATCGTTCGAGTCGATCGCGCCGATGCAGCCGACGCGGAACGTCTCGAGCTGTGTGAGCTTGCCCGGATACAGGATGAAGCCCGCGTCGCGCACGGCGTCGTAGAAGCGGCGGAAATCGTAGGCCGGGTGGTCCGGCGCGTGGAACGTGACGATCACCGGCGCCTGCACGCTCGCATCGAGGAACGGCGCGAAGCCGAGCGCGTGCATCGATTCAACCAGCGTCCGGCAGTTGTCCGCATAGCGCGCGCCGCGCGCCGGCTGGCCGCCTTCGGCGAGATACTGGTCGAGCGCGGCGCGCAGCGCGGCGATCACGTGGGTCGGCGGCGTGAAGCGCCACTGGCCGGTCTTGAGCAAGTACGCATACTGATCGTGGAGATCGAGCGCGAGCGACGGCGAGTTGCCTTCGCTCGCGTCGAGCGCTTCACGCCGCACGATCGCGAACCCCATCCCCGGCACGCCTTCGAGGCATTTGCCGCTCGCCGAGATCAGCGCATCGATGCCGCTGCCGGCCAGCTCGATCGGCAGCGCGCCGAACGAGCTCATCGCGTCGACGATCAACCGCTTGCCGTGGCGCCGGCACACGGCGGCGATGTCGTCGAGCGGGTTCAGGATGCCGGCGCTCGTCTCCAGATGCACCTGCGCGACGTGCGTGATGCGCGGCTCGCGCACGAACGCGGCTTCGATCGCGGCCGGATCGACGGCCGCGTCCTCGCCGAACGGCAACGCGATCGCTTCGATGCCGAGCCGGCCGAGAATCTTCAGGATGCGCGCGCAGTACGCGCCGTTGTCGGGCACCAGCACGACGCCGTTGCGCGGCACCAGCGTGCCGAGCGCCGCTTCGACCGAGAACGTGCCGCTGCCCTGCATCGGCACGCACACATATTCGTCGCCACCGTGCGCGATCGCGACCAGATCCGCGCAGACGCTGGCCGTCAGTTGATTGAAAGCGGCATCCCACGAGCCCCAGTCATGTTGCATTGCGTGGCGGGTTGTGGCGGACGTGGTGAGCGGGCCAGGCGTAAGAAGAATCGGATCTGACATGGTTTTCCCTTGCAAAGGTCGGAAGAAACACCGGGCGGCATTTCTGAATGACTTGCATGATATTGGCAAAATGTGTCATTTTTTGGAAATTGTGGCATTCGTCACGGGTTTGTCATCGAACGCTGTGATCCTTCGCTTGCCGCGCGAAACCTCACTTCAGCGCGGTAGCGAGGCAGGCCGCCGATCGGCCCTGCCCGGAGATAACAGGAGAGCCGGATCGTGCCCCGGCCATTTGGTGTTCCGCCTACGGAGAAGTCAGATGACACTGCAGAAACCCTCGCGCGCCGCTGCCGGCGCGTTCCGCAAGCTTGCGCTGGCCGCGAGCGTCGCCGGTCTGATGGGCGCCGCGCTGCCCGCACATGCGGCGAGCGCGGTCGTGCTGTATACGGCAGACGGTCTCGAGAACCTCTATCGCGATGTGCTGCCGGCCTTCGAGAAGAAGGAAGGCGTCAAGGTCAACATCGTGACGGCGGGCAGCGGTGAAGTCGTCAACCGCGCGAACATCGAGAAGAACTCCCCGAAGGCCGACGTGATCGTCACGCTGCCGCCGTTCATTCAGCAAGCCGGCCAGATGGGCCTGCTGCAGCCGTACCAGAGCGTGAACTACAAGAACGTGCCGGCCATCGCGAAGGCCGAAGACGGCACGTGGGCAACGTTCGTGAACAACTACTTCTCGTTCGCGATCAACCCGGACGTCGTGAAGAACCAGCCGAAGACGTTTGCCGATCTGCTGTCGCCGGCCTACGCGGGCAAGGTCGCGTACTCGAACCCGGCCACCGCCGGCGACGGGATGGCCGTGCTGATCCTGACGACGTCGCTGATGGGCGAAGACAAGGCGTTCGACTACCTCGCGAAGCTGTCGCAAAGCGTGAAGTTCCACACGAAGGGCACGGGCTACCTGAACGTGCTGCTGTCGCGTAACGAAATCAGCGTGGCGAACGGCGACCTGCAGATGGACCTCGACGATGCCGAACACGGCGCGCTGTCCGTCAAGCCGATCTTCCTGGCCGCGAAGGAAGGCGACCAGCCGACCACGTTCCAGCTCCCGTACGGCATCGGCCTGATCAAGAGCGGCCCGAACCAGGACGCCGGCAAGAAGCTGATCGACTACCTGATGTCGACGGAAGTGCAGTCGAAGGTGCCGGACATGTACGGCATCCCGGGCCGCACGGACGTGCCGCTGGCCGGCAAGAACGGCGAAGCGGTCAAGAAGGCGATCGCGGGCGTGAAGCTGATCCCGGTCGACTGGACCCAGGTGATGGCGAAGAAGCCGGTGTGGATCGAGCGCTGGAAGAAGGACGTGATCGGCAGCTCGGGCAAGCAGCTCGACGTCGTCAAGCCGAAGTGATCGGCGCACGCCGCCTGTATTTGTGAGCAAGAGGATGAACCCGGTGGAAACCACCCTGACCCATCCCGGCGCATTCGGCGCCGCCGAACCGCAGGCAACGCTGCGGTCCGGCGCGCCGGGCGGCGTGCAGATCGAACACCTGAGCGTGCGCTACGGCGCACGCACGGTGCTGGAAGATCTGTCGCTGTCGATCGGTGCCGGTGAATTTCTGACCGTGCTCGGCAAGAGCGGTTGCGGCAAGACCACGCTGCTGCGCTTCATCGCCGGGTTCGTGAAGGCCGACGGCCTGACCGGCACGCTGACCGTTGCCGGACGCGACCTGACCTATGCGCCGCCGCACAAGCGCAATCTCGGTCTGCTGTTCCAGAATTACGCGCTGTTCCCGCACCTGACGGTGTTCGAGAACGTCGCATTCGGGCTGCGCGCACGCGGCATGGCGTCGTCGGAAGTGACGCGACGCGTCGCCGATGCGCTGAAGCTCGTGCAGCTCGGCGATGCCGGCCATCACCTGCCCGCGCAACTGTCGGGCGGGATGCAGCAGCGTGTCGCACTGGCGCGCGCGCTCGTGATCGAGCCGGACGTGCTGCTGCTCGACGAGCCGCTGTCGGCGCTCGACGCCAACCTGCGCGCATCGGTGCGCAGCGAACTGAAGGCGTTGCACGAGCGCCTGCCGAACCTGACCGTCGTCTGCGTGACGCACGACCGCGACGACGCGCTCGTGCTGTCCGATCGCGCGCTGCTGATGCGCGACGGCCACATCGCGCAGCTCGGTACGCCGCAGCAGCTGTACGACGCGCCGCAGGACGGCTACGTCGCACGCTATCTCGGCCCGGCGAACCTGCTGCCGCCGCACGTGATCTTCCCGCTCGGCGATCCGCGCCACGAAGTGCGCGGCAAGGTCGCCTGCGTGCGCCCCGAGCGCCTGACCCTGATGCCGCCGGCTGCGGGCGGACTGCACGGCACGGTGTCGTCCGTCGAATGGCAGGGCGCCGACCTGTCGATCGCGGTCACGATCGATGCGGCCCCCGACGAGCCCGTGCGCGTCACGATGCAACGCGGCCGCGGTGCGGCTCCCGAGCGCGGTGCGCGCGTTTCCCTGCATTGCGAGGCAGACGATGTCGTCCTTATCGAGCCCTGAAGCCGGCCTGCCGCCGCACGTGCTCGCATCGGCCGCCGCGCACGCCGCCGCCGCGCGGCGCCGCAAGCGCATGGGCGACCTGCACCTGGCCGTGCTTGCGATCCTCCTGCTGGGCCCGCTCGTCGTCTATCCGCTGGTGCGGCTCGTGCTGCTGAGCGTGTCGGGCGACCACGGGCTGAGTTTTGCCGCGTACCGCACGTTCTTCGGCAACCCCGACACCAGTGGCGTGCTGCTGACCACACTGGGCGTGCTGTTCGCGAGCGCCGGCACCGCGTCGGTGCTCGGTGTGCTGCTGGCCGCGCTGCTGTTCTTCAAGCCGTTTCCGGGCGCGTCGCTCGTCACGCGCTTCCTGGAACTGTACGTCGCGTTCCCGTCGTTCCTCGTCGCGTTCACGCTGATCTTCCTGTACGGCTCGCAAGGCTCGATCAGCATCGCGCTGCAGCACCTGTTCCATCTCGAGAATCCGCCGCTCGATTTCCTGTTCGGCATTGGCGGCGTGATCCTCGCGCAGACCGTGTTCTATACGCCGTTCGTCGTGCGGCCGACGCTCGCGTCGTTCGCGACGCTCGACCTGCGGTTGATCGAAGCCGCGCGCAGCCTCGGCGCGTCCGGGTGGATGCTCGCCCGCCGCGTCGTGCTGCCGATCGCGTGGCCGGGCATCGCTGCCGGTACCGTGCTGTGCTTCCTGCTGACGCTCAACGAATTCGGGATTCTGCTGGTGCTCGGCAGCGCACGGCTCGTGACGCTGCCGGTTGCGATCTACAGCAGCGCGACCGTCGACCTCGACCTGCCGACCGCGTCGGCCGGTGCGGTCGTGATGCTCGCGCTTTCGCTGGCGCTGTATGCGGTTTATCGCCGGGTGAACCGGCGTGCGACGGGAGGGAACGATGTCCGCTGAATTTCGTATCGGGCAAGCCGTGCCGCGCCACCAGATCGGCTGGGGCGACACGGTGCTCAAGCATGCGTCGCGCGCGGCGCTCGCGCTGGCCGCGTTCGCGTGCTTCTGGCTGTTCGTGCTGCCCGTCATCGTCGTCGCGCTGTCGAGCGTGTCGACGCAGTGGTCCGGCACGATTCTGCCGGCTGGCTACAGCCTGCGCTGGTTCGAGCGGCTCGGGTCGCCGGAATACGACGCGCTGCTGACGAGCCTGGAAATCGGCTTCGGCGTATCGGCAGTCGGCACGATCCTCGGGCTGTGGCTCGCGCTGGCGCTCGAAGGGCGCGACCGACGTGGCCTCGGCGCGGTGGTCGACGCGCTCGTGATGGTGCCGAACGGTGTGCCGAGCGTCGTGCTCGGGCTCGCGGTGCTGATCGCGTACCACCAGAAGCCGGTCGACCTGTCGAGCTCGGCGGCGATCGTCGTGCTCGTGCAGCTCGCGTTGATCCTGCCGTTCTGCTATCGCTGCGCGGCTGCCGCACTGCGTCCGGAACTCACCGTGCTGCGCGAAGCGGCGGCGAGCCTCGGTGCGCCGCCCGCGATGGTGCTGCGCCGTGTGCTGCTGCCGCAGCTCGTGCCGGCGCTGCGCGCGAGCCTTGCACTCGGCTTCGCGCTGTCGCTCGGCGAACTCGGCGCGACGCTGACGGTTTATCCGCCCGGCTTTGCAACCGTGCCGATCGTCGTGATCGGCCAGGTGGAGCGCGGGTATTACCTTCCGGCATCGGCGCTGTCGCTGCTGATGCTCGGCGCGTCGCTCGCGGCGCTGCTGTTGATCGCTGCGCGCGTGCCGCGCGGCAAGCGGGTGGCATCATGAACGCCGCGTTCGCATTGCGCCAACCCGGTGAAGCGTCGGCAGCCGGCGCATCGACGGGTCTCGCGGGGCGCGCCGTCGACGTCAACGGCCGTCACTACCGGCTGCCGGTCGAACCGACCGTCGTCGTCTGCGTCGACGGCTGCGAGTACGACTATCTCGAACGGGCTGTGGAAGCGGGCGTCGCACCGTTCATCGGCCGGATGATTTCGGAAGGTACGGCCTGGCGCGCCGATTGTGTCGTGCCGACCTTCACCAACCCGAACAACCTGTCGATCGTCTGCGGCGTGCCGCCGTCGGTCCACGGGATCTGCGGCAACTATTTCTGGGATCCGGCCGCCGACGGCGGGCGCGGCGCCGAAGTCATGATGAACGACCCGGCCTACCTGCGGGCCGGCACGCTGCTCGCCGCGGCGTCCGACGCCGGTGCGCGGGTCGCCGTCGTGACGGCGAAGGACAAGCTGCGCCGGTTGCTCGGCTGGCAGATGAACGGCATCTGCTTCTCGGCCGAGAAGGCCGCGCAGGCGAATCTCGCGGAAAACGGGATCGTCGACGTGCTCGACTGGGTCGGCCTGCCGTCGCCGGACGTCTACAGCGCGGCGTTGTCCGAATTCGTGTTCGCGGCCGGCGTGCGGCTTGCGCAGACGCGCCAGGTCGATCTGATGTACCTGTCGACTACCGATTACGTGCAGCATAAGTGCGAGCCGGGCAGTGCCGGTGCGAATGCGTTCTACGCGATGATGGACGGCTACCTTGCGCAGCTCGACGCGCTCGGCTGGGCGATCGGGCTGACGGCCGACCACGGGATGAACGCAAAGCACGATCCCGCGACGGGCCGGCCGAACGTCATCTATCTGCAGGACGCATTCGACGGCTGGTACGGCGCGCAGGCTGCACGCGTGATCCTGCCGATCACGGATCCGTACGTCGTGCACCACGGCGCGCTTGGCTCGTTTGCGACCATCTATCTGGCGCCGGGCGTCGACCGGGCCGAGGCGATGTGGCGCGTCGGCGGCCTCGACGGCGTCGAGCTCGTGCTCGACAACGCGGAAGCTGCTGCACGTTTCGAGCTGCCGGCCGACCGGATCGGCGATCTCGTCGTGATCGGCCGCCGCGACATGACACTCGGCACGCGCGAACGCGAACACGATCTGTCGGGCCTCACGGTGCCGCTGCGTTCGCATGGCGGCGTGTCGGAGCAGGAAGTACCGCTGCTGTTCAATCGCCGTATCGAGCCGATCGATCCCGCGCGTCGCCCGCGCAACTTCGACGTGTTCGATTTCGTGCTGAACCGGGTCGCGACATGATGGCTCATCCCCGACACGATCATCCGGCGTTTCGCGCAGAGGCGCTGCGCTGGTGCGGCACGCGCGCGACGCGCGAGCGCACGCTCGACGTGATGGACCCTTACACGGGCACGCGCGTCGGGACGGCGCCGCTGGCGAGCGTCGACGACGTGCGCGCGGCATTCGACTACGCGATGGCGTACCGGCCGGCGCTTACGCGATACGAGCGCTCGCAGATCCTCGAGCGTGCGGCCGCGCTGTTGCGCGAGCGCACCGAGGAAGCGTCCGACCTGATCACGCTCGAATCGGGGCTGTCGAAACAGGACTCCCGCTACGAGATCGGCCGCGTGGCCGACGTGCTGAAGTTTGCGGCGATCGAGGCGCTGCGCGACGACGCGCAGAGTTTCTCGTGCGACCTGACGCCCCACGGCAAGGCGCGCCGCGTGTTCTCGCAGCGGCAGCCGCTCGACGGCGTGATCGTCGCGATCACGCCGTTCAATCATCCGATGAACCAGGTGGCGCACAAGATCGCGCCGGCGATCGCGACCAACAACCGTGTGATCGTGAAGCCGTCGGAGAAGGTGCCGCTGTCGGCGTTCTACCTGGCCGACCTGCTGTATGAGGCCGGGTTGCCGGAGCCGATGCTGCAGGTGCTGACCGGCGATCCGCGCGAGATCGCGGACGAGCTTGTCACGCACCCGCATGCGTCGCTGATCACCTTTACGGGCGGCGTCGCGATCGGCAAGGCGATTGCCGCGCGGGCCGGCTACCGCCGCATCGTGCTGGAACTGGGCGGCAACGATCCGCTGATCGTCCTCGACGATGCCGATCTCGACCGCGCGACATCGCTGGCCGTGCTCGGCTCGTACCGGAATTCGGGCCAGCGCTGCACGGCCGTCAAGCGGATGCTGGTGCAGCGCTCGATCGCGCCCGCGTTCACCGAGTTGCTCGTCGAGAAGACGCGTGCATGGAAGTACGGCGATCCGTTCGATCCCGCGAACGAAATGGGCACGGTGATCGACGAGGAAGCGGCGCGGCTGTTCGAGGCGCGAGTGGCGGAGGCGGTCGCGCAGGGGGCGCGCCTGCTGACCGGCAACGTGCGGCGCGGCGCGCTGTATGCGCCGACCGTGCTCGACAACGTCGATCCGTCGATGACGATCGTGCGCGAGGAGACCTTCGGCCCGGTATCGCCGGTGATCACGTTCGACACGATCGACGACGCGATCCGGATCAGCAACGGGACGGCGTTCGGGTTGTCGTCGGGCGTGTGTACGGACAGCACGGCGGCGGTCGTGCGGTTCGTGAACGAGCTGAACGTCGGCACGGTGAATGTATGGGAAGTGCCTGGCTACCGGATCGAGCTGTCGCCGTTCGGCGGGATCAAGGATTCGGGGCTCGGTTACAAGGAAGGCGTTCAGGAGGCGATGAAGAGCTTCACGAACCTGAAGACGTTTTCGCTGCCTTGGGAGTGAATGAATGGCATTGACGGTGGAAGAGATCCACGGGCTGTATCGCGAGCATGGCCATGTGGCCTATAGCGGCGAGCCGGTCACGCAGCTCGAGCATGCATTGCAGAGCGGCTTGCTGGCGGAAGAGGCGGGGGCTGACGAAGCGCTGGTCGCGGCCGCGTTCCTGCATGACCTCGGGCATCTGCTGAATCGCCAGGGCGAGACGCCGAGCGCGCGCGGGATCGACGATCTGCATCAGTATTACGTGCTGCCGTTCCTGCGGCCGCTGTTTTCCGACGCGGTGCTGGAGCCGATCCGGCTGCACGTGGACGCGAAGCGCTGCCTGTGCCGTACCGACGCCGGCTATTTCGAGAGCCTGTCGCCGGACTCGGTGCGCAGCCTCGCGTTGCAGGGCGGCATCTTCAGTGAAGAGGAGACGGCGGCGTTCCTGCAACGTCCGTTCGCGGAGGACGCGCTGCGTCTGCGCCGCTGGGACGATACGGCGAAGGAAGAGGGCAAGGTGACGCCGAACCTCGATCACTATATGGAGATCGTCGCGCGCCAGGTGCGCGCGGCCTGACGGTTCGGCTGCCTCTATATAAGGCCCCGCACGCGGTAGCGTGCGGGGCCTTATATTTTTTGAGAAACCCCTTGCGCAGATCGAAGAGGCTGCCTACAATCACGCCTCTTTCGCGCTAACGGAAACGCGGCGCGGGAGAGGGAAGCAAGGGTTGGCAGTGTGCTGGAGTCTGTAGCACGCAACTGGCCTGGAAGTTGAACCCCGCAGTCGCAACGATGTAGTGAAAAAGTTGTTGACGAAATGCGAAACACGGTTCATAATCTCGCTTCTCTGCTGCTGAAAACGCAGCGCTGCTGAGAAACACGAAGTTCCTCGCAGAATGCTCTTTAAAAATTAACAGCCGATAAGTG
>NZ_JAAGPB010000296.1:0-10692 GCF_017104585.1 Burkholderia sp. Ac-20392 | reverse complement strand
GCTCCCGTGTCCGCGACCTACCTGCTCGACGCGACGCGCGGCCAGCCGCTGCGCGCTGTGCGCGGCGCGATGGGCATCCACCGGATGCCCGACATGCCGCAGGACGGCGTGAGCGCGGCCGTCGACGTCAACGAACTGGATGCCGATGCGTGGCTTGCGCTTGCCCATACGCTGAAGTCCGACACGCCGCGCGCGCAGGAGCCGCAGGCCGCGCCTCGCGTCGATTTCGCCAGCTTCGCGCCGAAGCGCTTCGCGTTCCATTTCGGCACGCTGAAGCTGCTCAAGCGCAACTGGGAAAACGTGATCGTCGGCGCGTCGCACATCGACGAGCTGTGGCAGGCGAACATCGCGTCGAACCAGGTGTCGGGCTACCTGTCGTGGGCGCCGGGCGGCGGCCACAACGGCGCGGGCGTGCTGAACGCGCGGCTCGCGAAGCTCGTGGTGCCCGACAGCGCGCAGCACGATCTCGTCGGCCGCGCGATGAACCTGCCGACACCGACCGACCGCCCGATGCCGTCGATCGACCTGATCGTCGACCAGGTCGTCGCGCGCAACCACGACATCGGCCGCCTCGTCGTCAACGCACGCAATATCGACGAAGCCGGCACGCCGGTCTGGCAACTCGACAAGCTGGAGCTGTCGAACCCGGACGCGAAGCTGACGGCAACCGGCAACTGGCGCACGTCGCGCCGCGCGCTCGCCCGCGGCACCGACGAGAACGATGCACCGCGCCGCACCGTATTCGACTTCAAGCTCGACATCGGCAACGCGGGCGCACTGCTCGACCGCGTCGGCCTGCCGCGCACGCTGGCGGACGGCCATGGCTCGGTTACCGGCAAGGTCGGCTGGCGCGGCGGCCCGACCGCGCTCGACTTCCCGTCGCTCGGCGGCCAGATCGCGCTCGATCTCGAACACGGCCAGATCCTGAAGGTCGATCCGGGCGCGGCGAAGCTGCTCGGCGTGCTGAGCCTGCAGAGCCTCGCGCGCTTCCTGACGCTGAATTTCCGCGACGTGATCGGCAAGGGGCTGCCGTTCGACAAGATCACCGGCACCGGGCAGATCTCGAACGGGATCGCCCGCACCGACGACTTCTCGATGATGACGGGGCCCGCGAACGTGACCGTGCGCGGTGCGGTCGATCTCGGCACCGAGACGCAGGACCTGCATGCACACGTCGCGCCGAAAATCAGCGCGGGGGCCGCCGCGATCGGGGCGGCCATCATCAACCCGCTGCTCGGCGTCGGCGTGCTGGCCGCGAACTATGCGCTGTCGGAGACGCTGTCGCGCGCGTTCGCGCTCGACTACGCGATCACCGGCTCGTGGGCACACCCGCACATCGAGCGGGTGCGGGGCGATCAGGGTAAGATGAATCACGGTCCGGCCGATGCGGCGAACCATTGAGCCACACGCTGAACCGCGCACGGTGCCGGGCCGCACCCCATTTATGACGCAACCGATCCTGCGATGACCGACCACACCCGTTCCGCCACGCCCTTCCAGGTCGCCGCGCTGCAGATGGTGAGCACGCCGGACGTCGCGCGCAATCTCGCGGAGGCACGCCGCCTGATCGCGGAAGCCGCCGGCGAAGGCGCGCAGCTCGTACTGCTGCCCGAGTATTTCTGCTTCATGGGCCACCGCGACACCGACAAGCTCGCGCTCGCCGAACCCTACCAGGACGGCCCGATCCAGCACTTCCTCGCGGACGCCGCGCGTCGCCACGGCATCTGGGTGATCGGCGGCACGCTGCCGCTGAAGGCGCCGGAGCCCGATCGCGTGCTCAACACGACGCTCGTGTTCGATCCGTCCGGCAACGAAGCCGCGCGCTACGACAAGATCCACCTGTTCAACTTCGAGAAAGGCGACGAGTCGTTCGACGAGGCACGCACGATCCGCGCGGGCGATACGGTCGTTGCGTTCGACGCGCCGTTCGGGCGGGTCGGCCTGTCGGTCTGTTACGATCTCCGCTTTCCGGAGCTGTATCGCAGGATGGGCGACTGCGCGCTGATCGTCGTCCCGTCGGCGTTTACGTATACGACGGGCCGCGCGCACTGGGAAACGCTGCTGCGCGCGCGGGCCGTCGAGAACCAGTGCTACGTGCTCGCGGCCGCGCAAGGCGGCAAGCACGAGAACGGCCGGCGCACCTGGGGCCACAGCATGCTGATCGACCCGTGGGGCGAGATCGTCGCGGTCCGCGACGTGGGCGCCAGCGTCGTGCTCGGCGCGATCGATCCGCAGCGCATCGCCGACGTGCGCCAGAGCCTGCCCGCGTGGCGGCACCGCGTGCTCACCTGAATCCGGCCGCGCCGCTTGAAACGCCGCGCGGCCAACCCATCTGCCCAGAAGCACCCGACAACTTTTTGAGAAACCCCGATATCCGCATGAACATCATCGAACCCGGCATCCGCAACCTCGCGCTGGCGAAGGACATCCTGCTCACGCCGTACGGCCTCGACGAAAGCCTGCTCACGCGCACGATCGCCGACATCTTCACGCATCGCGTCGACTACGCGGACCTGTACTTCCAGGCGACCCGCAGCGAAGCGTGGAGCCTCGAGGAAGGCATCGTCAAATCGGGCAGCTTCAGCATCGACCAGGGCGTCGGCGTGCGCGCGGTCGCGGGCGACCGCACCGCGTTCGCGTACTCCGACGACCTGTCGCCGGAAGCGATCGCGCAAGCCGCTGCCGCCACCAAGGCGATCGCGGCGGCCGGCGGCGGGCGCCAGAAGATCAAGGCGGCAACGTCGCTGAAAGGCATCTCGGGCCGCGACCTGTACCTGCCGTCCGATCCGCTCGCGTCGCTCGACGCGACGGCCAAGGTCAAGCTGCTCGAGCGCATCGAGCAGATGGCGCGCGGCCGCGACCCGCGCATCACGCAAGTGATGGCAGGCCTCGCCGGCGAATACGACGTCGTGCTGGTCGCGCGCAGCGACGGCGCGCTCGCGGCCGACATCCGCCCGCTCGTGCGCGTGTCGGTCACGGTGATCGCCGAGCAGAACGGCCGTCGCGAGATCGGCTCCGGCGGCGGCGGCGGTCGCTTCGATTACGCCTACTTCACCGACGAAGTCCTGTCGCGCTACGTCGACGACGCCGTGCATGCGGCACTCGTCAACCTCGACGCCCGCCCCGCGCCGGCCGGCGCGATGACGGTCGTGCTCGGGCCGGGCTGGCCGGGCGTGCTGCTGCACGAAGCGATCGGCCACGGCCTCGAGGGCGACTTCAACCGCAAGGGCTCGTCCGCATTCGCGGGCCGGATCGGCGAGCGGGTCGCCGCGAAGGGCGTGACCGTCGTCGACGACGGCACGCTGCCGAACCGCCGCGGCTCGCTGAACATCGACGACGAAGGCAACCCGACGCAGTGCACGACGCTGATCGAGGACGGCATCCTGAAGGGCTACATCCAGGACACGCTGAATGCACGCCTGATGAAGATGCCGGTCACCGGCAACGCGCGCCGCGAGTCGTACGCGGCGCTGCCGATGCCGCGCATGACGAACACGTACATGCTGAACGGCGACAAGGATCCGCAGGAAATCATCGCGTCGGTGAAGAACGGCCTGTACGCGGTGAACTTCGGCGGCGGCCAGGTCGACATCACGAACGGCAAGTTCGTGTTCTCGGCATCCGAGGCGTACATGATCGAGAACGGCAAGATCACCTACCCGGTGAAGGGCGCGACGCTGATCGGCAGCGGCCCCGAATCGCTGAAGGACGTGAGCATGATCGGCAACGACATGTCGCTCGACTCGGGCGTCGGCGTGTGCGGCAAGGAAGGCCAGAGCGTGCCGGTCGGCGTCGGCCAGCCGACCCTGCGGATCGACCGGATGACGGTCGGCGGTACGGCATAACCACATCACGGCGCAGACATTCCGCGCATTTTAAAGAAAACGCGCGGAATGTCCGCATTTTCGACGTTTCCCGGTTGCCAGCCGACCGGCGACGGGGTATAAATTCCGAATCAACTTTTTTGACGAACCGAATCTCCGTCATGTCCGCCAAGTTTTACTTTTACTTTTTTTGGTATCTCAGACCGCTGGCGGATCGAGAGGGTTGATGGCGCGTAAAGCGCAACCGAAATTCCCGAAAAAACCGCCGGCGAACCCGGCGGTTTTTTTTCGCCCTTCGCCACCCGGTCGCCGTCGCAGCGGTCCCGCGGCCTCGACCGAAACCACTGAATCGCTTGAATTGATGAATCTGCCGCACGCCCACTCGCACTGACCGAACGGCGCCCGGAACCAAGGAGAAACAGCATGCCCCCGCACAACACCGACGAC
Source organism: Burkholderia sp. Ac-20392 (assembly GCF_017104585.1). Lineage (NCBI taxonomy): Bacteria > Pseudomonadati > Pseudomonadota > Betaproteobacteria > Burkholderiales > Burkholderiaceae > Burkholderia > Burkholderia sp. Ac-20392. The sequence continues at coordinate 6,421 of NZ_JAAGPB010000296.1, read as the reverse complement.
GTCCGCATTCGCGAACTCAAGGAACTGACGCCGCCCGCCCACCTGATCCGCGAATTCGCGTGCTCCGAAGCCGCGTCCGAGCTGATCTACAACTCGCGCCAGTCGATGCACCGCATCCTGCACGGGATGGACGACCGGCTGATCGTCGTGGTCGGGCCGTGCTCGATCCATGACACGAAGGCGGCGATCGAGTACGCGGGCCGGCTGGTGAAGGAGCGCGAACGCTTCAAGGGCGAACTGGAAATCGTGATGCGCGTGTACTTCGAGAAACCGCGCACGACGGTCGGCTGGAAGGGTCTCATCAACGATCCGCACCTCGACAACAGCTTCAAGATCAACGAAGGGCTGCGCACCGCGCGCGAGCTGCTGCTCCAGATCAACGAGATGGGGCTGCCTGCCGCGACCGAATACCTCGACATGATCAGCCCGCAGTACATCGCCGACCTGATCTCGTGGGGGGCGATCGGCGCGCGCACGACGGAATCGCAGGTGCACCGCGAGCTCGCGTCGGGGCTGTCGTGCCCGGTCGGCTTCAAGAACGGCACCGACGGCAACGTGAAGATCGCGGTCGACGCGATCAAGGCCGCATCGCAGCCGCACCATTTCCTGTCGGTGACGAAGGGCGGCCATTCGGCGATCGTGTCGACGGCGGGCAACGAGGACTGCCACGTGATCCTGCGCGGCGGCAAGGCGCCGAATTACGACGCGGTCAGCGTGAATGCCGCGTGCGCGGACATCGGCAAGGCTGGCCTCGCCGCGCGCCTGATGATCGACGCGAGCCACGCGAACAGCTCGAAGAAGCACGAGAACCAGATCCCTGTTTGCGCCGACATCGGCCGCCAGATCGCGGCCGGCGACGCCCGCATCGTCGGCGTGATGATCGAATCGCATCTCGTCGAAGGGCGCCAGGACCTGAAGGAAGGCTGCGAGCTGACCTACGGCCAGAGCATCACCGATGCGTGCATCGCGTGGGACGACAGCGTGAAGGTGCTCGAAGGCCTCGCGGAATCGGTGAAGGCGCGCCGCGTCACGCGCGGCAGCGGCAACTGATCGCCTCATCCGCCGAAACAAAAAAGCCCGGCTCGCACCGGGCTTTTTCATTGGCAGGAGACCCTCCGCCAGTGCATCACTCGAGCGCGCCCGAGCCGAAGATTTCGGTGTTCACGCGTTCCGGCGCGACGCCAGCCGCAACCAGCGCGTCACGCTGCGCCTTCATGAACCCGATCGGGCCGCAGATGTAGTAGTCGGCGTCCGGCACCAGCGAGTATTGCTGCACGCGTTCCGGCGTGAGGCGCCCTTCCAGGTCGTAGTCGATGCCGGCGCGATCGTTCGGGCCGACCAGCTCGTACAGCACCGTGCGCTTGACGTTCGCATGGTCGCGCACCGTATCGTTCAGCCAGTCGCGGAACGCGTGCACCGCGCCCGAGCGGCAGGCATGAACGAACCGCACTTCGCGCTGGCTGCCCTCGGCGATCAGCGTCGACGCCATCGACATCATCGGCGTGATGCCGACGCCGCCGGAGATCAGCACCACCGGCGTCTCGACGCCACGCTTCAGCGAGAATTCGCCCATCGGCGCGGTCACCTCGACGATCGCCCCCTCTTCCACGCCGTCGTGCATCAGCGTCGACACCTTGCCGGCCGGAATGACTTCCGGCTTGCCGGCTTCACGCTTCACCGAGATGCGCAGCCACTTGCCGTGCGGCGCGTCGGACAGGCTGTACTGGCGCGGCTGGTCGACGCCGAGGTCGCCAACGAAGCGCTTCACCGTGATGTACTGGCCAGGCTCGAACGTCGGCGCCGCGCCGCCGTCGGCCGGCGTCAGGTAGAACGACGTGATCTCGTCGCTTTCGCGCACCTTGCGCTCGACCTTGAACGGACGGAACCCGCTCCACGCGGCGCCCGCGTAAAGGTCCGCCTCGACACCGATCAGGATCTGCGCGAGCTGGCCGTACGCGACGCGCCACGCCTCCAGCGTTTCCGCATCGACCGCGTCGCCCAGCACTTCGACGATCGACGCGAGCAGGTTCTCGCCGACGATCGGGTAATGCTCGGGGCGGATGTTCAGGCTCGCGTGCTTGTGCGCGATCTTGGTCACGGCGCCGCCCAGCGCGCCGAGGTTGTCGATGTTCGCCGCATACGCGTAGACGGCCTTCGCGAGCGTTTCCGGCTGGCTGCCCGTCTTCTGGTGCGTCTGGTTGAACAGGTTCTTCAGTTCCGGATGGCGCGCGAACATGCGCTGGTAGAAGTGCTTCGTGATCGTCGCGCCGTGCACGGCGAGGACAGGGGCAGTGGCCTTCACGCGAGCCATCTGGTCAGCGGTGATGTGGGTCATGTTCGTTCTCCGTTAAACATGCACATACGATACATCTTTAAAAATGGACGCCCCCCGGGCAAATTGTCGCAGCGCGGCAAAGGGGCAAAACGTCAGCGGACCCGGCCGCGCTCCCACAGCACGTCCGATCCGCCATCGGTGCGGTTCAGCACGCGTGCCAGCACGAACAGCAGGTCCGACAGCCGGTTCACGTAGCGCCGCGGCGCATCGTTGAGCGTCTCGGTGCGCCCGAGCGCGACGATCGAGCGCTCCGCGCGGCGGCACACGGTTCGGCACACGTGCGCGAGTGACGCCGCGCGCGAGCCGGCCGGCAGGATGAATTCCTTCAGCGGCGGCAGCGTCGCGTTGTAGTCGGCGAGCCAGCGGTCGAGACGTGCGAGATGCGTGTCGTCGAGCACGGTATGGCCCGGAATGCACAATTCGCCGCCGAGATCGAACAGGTCGTGCTGGATCGTCACGAGCGCGGTGCGGATCTCGTCCGGCAGCGTTTCGGCGAGCAGCACGCCGAGGTTCGAGTTCAGTTCGTCGACGTCGCCGATCGCAGCGATCCGCGTGTCGTCCTTGCCGATGCGCCGGCCGTCGCCGAGTCCGGTGGTGCCATCGTCGCCCGTGCGCGTGGCGATCTTGCTCAAGCGGTTGCCCATGCGAATGTCCTCTCGTGCGCGGCCGCGACGCGGCCCGGTTGCGTTCGAACGCGATTATCGCAGCCCGCGGAGGCGGGCGCAGCGGGCGTTACAGCGTAGAATGGCCCGAAACCCTGCAGCACGGGAGCCGGGCCGGCGCCAACGCGTTCACCCGGATCGACAAGGAGACGTACGTGAATCACCCTGCCCAGCCGGCCGCCACGCGCCGCCCCCTTCCCCCCGCCATGCTCGATGCGCTGCGCGCCGCCTTCGGCGAGCGCGTGTCGACCGCTGAAGCCGTCCGCGCCCACCACGGCCGCGACGAATCGCCGTTCGACCCGCAGCTGCCCGACGCCGTCGTGTTCGCACACAGTGCGGACGACGTGCGCGAAGTCGTGTCGCTGTGTTCGCTGTACAGCGTCCCGCTGATCCCGTACGGCGCCGGCTCGTCGCTCGAAGGCCACCTGCTCGCGGTACGCGGCGGTGTCTCGCTCGACCTGTCGGAAATGAACCGCGTGCTGTCGATCAACGCCGAAGACCTGACCGTGACGGTCGAGCCGGGCATCACGCGCAAGGCGCTCAACGAAGCACTGCGCGACACCGGCCTGTTCTTCCCGATCGACCCGGGCGCCGACGCGAGCATCGGCGGGATGACCGCAACGCGCGCGTCGGGCACCAACGCCGTGCGCTACGGCACGATGCGCGAGAACGTGCTCGGCCTGACCGCCGTGCTCGCCGACGGCCGCGTGGTGAAAACCGGCTCGCGCGCCCGCAAGTCGTCGGCCGGCTACGACCTCACGCGCCTGTTCGTCGGCTCCGAAGGCACGCTCGGCGTGATCACCGAGATCACGCTGCGCCTGCATCCGCTGCCCGAAGCCGTATCGGCCGCGATCTGCACGTTCCCGTCGATGGGCGACGCGGTGCGCACCGTGATCGAGACGATCCAGATCGGCGTGCCGATCGCGCGCGTCGAATTCGTCGATGCGCTCGCGGTGCGCTCGATCAACCGCCATTCAAACCTGACGCTGGCCGAAGCGCCGACGCTGTTCTTCGAATTCCACGGCACCGAGGCCGGCGTGAAGGAACAAGCCGAGCTCGTGCAGGCGCTCGCCGGCCAGAACAACGGCCAGGGCTTCGAATGGGCAACCCGCCCCGAAGACCGCAGCCGGCTCTGGGCAGCGCGCCACAACGCGTATTTCGCGATGCTGCAGTTGAAACCCGGCTGCCGCGCGGTAACGACCGACGTGTGCGTGCCGATCTCGCAGCTCGCCGCGTGCGTCGAGGAAACCGAAGTCGACCTGCGCGCGTCGTCGCTGCCCTGCCCGATCGTCGGCCACGTCGGCGACGGCAATTTCCACGTCGCGATCCTGATCGACCCCGACAAGCCGGAGGAAATCGCCGAGGCCGAGCACATCAACGACCGCATCGTCGAGCGCGCGCTGCGCCTCGGCGGCACCTGCACGGGCGAGCACGGCGTCGGGCTGCACAAGATGCGCTTCCTGCCGAAGGAGCACGGCGACAACGCGATCGATACGATGCGTGCGATCAAGCTCGCGCTCGATCCGCGCAACCTGATGAATCCGGGCAAGATTTTCACGTGCTGACACGGCGGCGCGACGCCGCGCCGCCTGCAGCAGGAGACCCAATGAACGCTCCCGTCGAACTGTCGAGCGCGGCACGCGCGCAGCGCCAGCGTGAAGTCGTGCAGGCGCTGATGGCCGTGCTGCCGACGCACTGCCTGCTGTACCGCGACGAAGATACGGCGCCGTACGAATGCGACGGCCTGTCCGCGTACCGCCGCCTGCCGCTCGCGGTGGCGCTGCCCGAAACGGAATCGCAGGTGCAGCGGATCGTGCAGATCTGCCGCCGCATGGAGGTGCCGATCGTGCCGCGCGGCGCGGGCACGAGCCTGTCGGGCGGTGCGCTGCCGATCGCGCTCGGCGTCGTGCTGTCGCTTGCGCGCTTCACGCGCATCGTCGAAGTCGATCCTTACGCGCGCACGGCAACCGTGCAGCCCGGCGTGCGCAACCTCGCGATCTCGGAGGCCGCCGCGCCGTACGGCCTGTATTACGCGCCCGATCCATCGTCGCAGATCGCGTGCACGATCGGCGGCAACGTCGCGGAAAATTCCGGCGGCGTCCACTGCCTGAAATACGGGCTGACCGTGCACAACGTGATGCGCGTGCGCGCGGTGACGATCGACGGCGAGATCGTCGAATTCGGCTCGCTCGCACTCGACATGCCGGGCCTCGACCTGCTCGCCGTGATGATCGGCAGCGAAGGGATGTTCGCGATCGTCACCGAGGTCACGGTGAAGCTGATCCCGAAGCCGCAGACGGCCCAGCTCGTGATGGCGAGCTTCGACGACGTCGTCAAGGGCGGCGAGGCCGTCGCGGCGATCATCGCGTCGGGGATCATCCCGGCCGGGCTCGAAATGATGGACAAGCCGGCCACGCAGGCCGTCGAGGCGTTCACGCACGCAGGCTACGACCTCGAGGCGAAAGCGATCCTGCTGTGCGAATCGGACGGCACGCCGGAAGAAGTCGCGGAAGAGATCGTGCGGATGACCGCCGTGCTGCGCGAGCATGGCGCGACGCGCATCCAGGTATCGCGCAACGAACACGAGCGGCTGCGCTTCTGGTCGGGCCGCAAGAACGCGTTCCCCGCCGCCGGCCGCATTTCCGCCGACTACTACTGCATGGACGGCACCGTGCCGCGCCGCGCGATCGGCCCGCTGCTCGCACGCATCGAACAGCTCGAAACGCGCTACGGGCTGCGCTGCATCAACGTGTTCCACGCAGGCGACGGCAACATGCATCCGCTGATCCTGTACAACGCGAACGATCCGGACGAACTGCACCGCGCCGAGCAGTTCGGCGCGGAAATCCTCGAATGCTGCGTGGAATTCGGCGGCAGCGTGACGGGCGAGCACGGCGTCGGCATCGAGAAGCTCAATTCGATGTGCGTACAGTTCTCGCCGCAGGAGCGCGATGCATTCTTCGCGGTCAAGCGCGCGTTCGATCCGGCGGGGCTGCTGAACCCGGACAAGGGCATCCCGACCCGCGCGCGCTGCGCCGAGTACGGTCGCCAGCACGTGCGCGGCGGGCTGCTGCCGCATCCCGACCTGCCGCGCTTCTGAGCTTCACGCTCGGTACGCGGCCCGTGCCGGCGGCCGGGTCGCGTCCGCGCGGCCCGTTCGCGCGACGGCGCAAGCATGCGACCGGCAATACTGGGCTTAGGGATAGTCGCGATGTGGATTCGCGCCACCCCGGTACAATCGACCGAACAACAAGTCGAGGCAGCAACAGAACATGGAAGAGGACGACATCGTCGCCGGATGGGCCGAGCGCATCCGCGCCGCCAGTGCCGACGGCCGGCCGCTGCGGATTCGCGGCGGCGGCACCAAGGACTGGTACGGCCAGGCGCTCGAGGGCGAAATACTCGACACGCGCGCGTTTCAGGA
>NZ_JAAGPB010000295.1:0-10916 GCF_017104585.1 Burkholderia sp. Ac-20392 | reverse complement strand
CGCGGCTGGAGCGGGCCAGCAACGCGGCGGCCCGTGTGCTGCTGCGGCGCGTGACCGAAGTCGACAGCGACGACGGCCGCGCGTTGCTGCGCGGTGCGGTGTTGTTGAGAACGATCGCGGAGACGGCGGCCGCGCACGATGGTTTTCTGCGCGGCCGCCAGGATTGATGGAGCGTTCGACGTGCGTGCGCGGCGGGTTGTGCGTCAGCTGAGCCGATAAGCCTTGCCCGGCGTCACTTCCGCCGGCAGCGGCTCGCGGTTCAGTTCGAGCAGCGTGCGCTCGATCTGCCGCGTGAATACGTTGAATTTGGCTGCAGCCGCCCGTTTCGGCCAGAATCCGTCGTACCGGAGAATGGTTTCGATCAATCAACTAAGCAATCTGCTGCAGCGACTCACCCTTGCGCCAGTGCTCTCACATTAACGCCTTCTGGGGCGCTGTATAGTCGATCCGCCGTCTCTGTTTCATGGCGACGCTCCTTGCTGCTATGCAGCTTCAAGTGTGTTGCATTGACGGGTTGAATCCGAAGTCGGCTGCCGCCCTTTGTCCCGAAAATTGCCGCACGCGATCAGATTTGACTGCGACTGTCAGGTCGCGTCTCGACTTATACACTTACAGGTCAGCGAATCCGGGCAGAAGGTCCTGGTCGACGAGCCGAATCTCGATACGGTTGGCGACCTCGACGTGTTCGGAGTTGTCCACTGAAAAAACAGCATCCGGGACGCTCACAATGATCGTCCCGGTCTGCTTCCGGCCGGCTTCGGGAAGGGGAATCAATTCGCGTGCTTCCGGGACTTGCTGAGTTGTGAGGACCTTCGGGAGATACAGCATCCAGCCAACGCCCGGCTTGTCATCAAACACCTGCCGGGGAAAATACTCTCGTGGCGAAACAGAGACATACATCGGGTCATAAACCGAGACCATCGCGGACACTATCTTAGCCACGCCCTCATAGCTGCGCTCGTCTGCCGAAACTGCACTCTGCGCCGATAGCGCAATTTCTATCTCGCTGGGCCGCCTCTTCGCATCGATGGCTAACTTCAGCCTAGCGCTGTTGGCCGCGTCCATCTGACCATTCCAGAAGCCAAATACTTTAGGAAGGTCCATCTTTTTTTCGTACCGTTGCGCCAAGACTGCCAAAACGGCTGTCGAAGGTATACCGGGCGCTTCATACATGGGATACAGACGGGCTTCTTCCTCGGTATCTGCCTTCAGCCACCACTGCCCCAGACGTTCGTCCTCGCGTGACATTGCTTCAACCACTGGCCATAGACGGACGAGATGAGCCGCAAAATCGCCAAGCTGGGCGAAATCGGCAGGGCTACGAAATTGCGTAACTATTTCCATGTTTGTCAGGGCACCCATTCTGAATCGACTTGAAGACGCTTAAGCGGCATTCTCATGTAGTTCCAAGTCCGCTCCGTCTGAAAATACCATTTCAACCTCGCAGGAGGATGATCGTCCACGACCGCGGCCTGACCAGCAGCCTGCTCCTCCATGTCATCAAAGGTCTTGGTGTACGGTACATCGCTCTTGTTCAAGAACTGATCGTACTTTGCCTTCGCTTCTATCAACAAACAGCTTTCCGGTCGAAAGCCGTCGAAGTCGCGCTGCCAGACCCACTCCATGCTCCAGGCCTCGTCAACGCTATAGGGGAGCCCCGTAATTCGCCCTTGATATTCTCGGGAGTTGGCACTCATGCTCCAGTTGCGGCGTTGCATGCTTCCTGCTTCGGGTGGGCACTTCTTGCAGCTTTCTCCTGTACGCGGTATAGCACGGACGGCAGGCTCTGCCTTACTTGCGTCCTTCGATGTGTCTCCCGACAGACTAGCCGTCCCGGCCACTGCGGCCCCGCCCAATAAGGCGGTTCCAGCGCGAGCCAAGACTGGTCCAAGTTCCACTATCGCCGCTTCGATCGCCGGCACCACCAATCCCGCCATGCTCAACTCCTCCCTTGTCGTCCTGATGTTCGATGCGCCATTTCATGACGCGTAGGTAATCGTGAAAACGTTCGTCGGCCGAGCGCCCGGGCCGAGTCAGCCATGCGCGCGTGGCCGGCCTATCGTAAAACTTCGGAGCGTATGCCTCGATTCGAAGAAACGCTGCGACGTTCTCGTCGGATTGAATGCCGAGCTTTCGAGCAGCGATGTATGCGCTCCAAAGGCGGGTGGGTAGGGTGCCGTCGTCGGCTAACTTTGGGTCCGCTTTGACGAGATCCAGACGGGTGCATTCGACATATCCGCGTGCATCGATCTCGGCAAGTCCGGCAACCTGTTCGCTCGTCAGCTCAAGCATGCGGGTGTACTCCCTTCAGTTTTCCGTTTGTTTCGACGAGCCAGTTGAATGTCGGGACGAAGAATTGCATGCGCTGCGTGAATTCCATCAGCGACGCCATATCGGTCATGATGCGAGCATCGTAGAAGCGAAGGAGGGCCGTGCTTCCGTCCGGCAAGCGTACGTCAAGGCGGCTGCGCAGCTCGTCAGCGAGCGATTCGATCGGATACGCGCTGATCAGCCAGGACACGCCGGTGGAGCTGCTGGCCATCGTGGAAAGCGTTCGTCGGATATCAGCGGCCGCGCGCTCGTAGGCAAAAAGCCAAGGTCCGGCGTCGGCAAGTGACGCGTCCTGCGTACCGTCGAATACGGCCGTGGCCGACTGAGATCGTTGAGGGGTGGACCCATTGGCCGCATTGGCATAAAGCAGGCCGTCGACAAGCGCATAAAGATGCACCTTCATGGTCAACTGCTGTTGCCGCTTGAAGAAGAAAGCTTCGATCGAGTTTTCGGTCATGTGCTACCCGCGCGCGATCATCGTCGCGGCATTCTCGGCCGCAGTTTTCAGACATTCGAGACAGAGCGTCGGTGATGGAGCGAGCGCTGCAGCAGTCGCAGCGACAGCGGCACTTGCGCCGTCAGTCGTCGCTGTGCCAGATCCGACGTCATCGAACGTCGCCGACGACTGCGATGCGATCAGCGTCGCTCCGCACGCGGTTTTCATGCCCTCGATGGCGGTTTCTCGCCCGTCGAACGTGTGCGAGTATTGCCGCCCAGTCGGCAGGATCGGAAAGACGCCTTTGCACTGCGGGCAAAGCACCTTGTGCCCGACGCCGGCAATGGGTTTTCCATTAATGGTCGCGGTCGCGCTGCCCTCCAGCACGCGGCCGCCATGCGTCGTCGTGTCGCCGACGCAAATCATGGCTCGGGCCATATGTTCTCTCGTAGGTGTGGTTTTCGTATGAATTTACCATTTCTGAGAGAAGGGCTGATTGTTGGCTATCTCGCAGTCGGTCAACTATTGTCAATCGACGCGAGCACCCTCAAGCATGCGGCGAAGCTGGTCGAGCGCGAACGAGTCGGGATAGCCGTTCTTCTTCAATTCCAGCTCGGCGGCGCAGACCATCTTCTCCAATAGCCGCAATGTCCGGCGGACATGCACGACGTCCAGTACGAAGCACTGTTCGAGCGTTAGCGCACGATTTTTCTTGTAGTTGATCGCGCTCCACGCGTCGCGCAATTCCTCCCAGGTCAGGCGTTGGAATTCTGGCAACTTCGTCGCCTTGTCGGAGCCGGGATCTGGTTCGCCGGGGACGTCGTGGAGCCTGCACTTCATGGCTTCGCGAGCACGCCACTCGTCGGAGAGTGGAGCAACGGATGCGCGCGGATTGCCCATGCGTCCGGCCCGCATGATCTCCTTGTCGATCTTGTTTGACAGGCGGCGCAGCGGGGCTGCGTATTGCAGCTCGTCGGCACGATCGAGGTACGCGATCATTCTCGTGGCATTGCCGGTTAGGGTGCTTCCCCAGTCGCATGCTAGTGTGGGGCCGGTACGTGTTCTTCTAAGGAATAGAGGCGTGGCAGTCGATCCTATAAAGCTTGCAGTTGCGCGAACGGCCCACCGTTTGGCGGACGGTTACTATGCCTTCCTGGTAGCTCACTACGTTGCCGTCAATCCGCTATCGATCAATTCACTGCCGCCTGCAAAGACTTTAGGTGGAAGCCAGACTGGGGAAATCAATCGGAAAGACGGTACGCACCACACTCTCGACCTGCGGTTCTATCTCGATTTGCTTCGCGAGGATCACGACCTCCAAGGGAACTTCCTTCGCACTTGGGCAACGGGAGCGTTATTGATGCTGGGGGACGAACTTGGCGCGTATGGATACTTTGACCAAGCGCCGATCCTTGAACTGGTCTATCACCTGCGCAATGGCTTGGCACACGGCAACCAGTTTAATATCACCGACGGCGGTAAGAAACGGTTGGAGAAGCACCCGGCCCACAATCGCAATGCGGCCGTAAAAAGCCCGCTCGGGACCGTGTATGAAATTATGCCTGTGCTGGGCGGGCCGGTTCTGTTTGATTTCCTTGGTGCGGCAGACGTGATCGATATACTGCAGTCGGTCGAAGTGCACCTTTCGCAATAGAGATGCATCGGAACATCTGTCGGCTGTGAGGTTAGGTGGTGAACAATGGTTTTCGAAACCTTCAACCATCTTAGAGGCGATTCGCGACTTGACCTGAATGAATGGGTCAACGCGGAGCATGCCAGATTCCTGAAGCAAGGGGGGATCGAGCAAACGCCCCAGAACGTAGGCTACTGCCCTGAATGGCTACTCCGACAGTCGTTTGTATGCCCCAACGGCCACACCTTCGTCCCGGACTGGCTTGCCAAGCGTCCGCCATTGATGCCCTTCATATCGGAAGGCAAGCTTTTTCGCCCGGGTACGGGGCAGGTGGCGTGTCCGAGTTGTGCGACTCGTTTTGAGGTGGGACTTCCAAGTGTCCCTAGGAGAGGTGATGTTTTACTCTACGGCGATGAAGCCATGCGTGACATCGTTACCCTTGGCTGCGACAACCGCTACTGCGTGACCTATACGCTTATTTCGAGGCCACGGCTCGCTAGCGATGATCAGGAATTGCTGGCCACTTATCGAGCATTGAAGAAAGTTCGCATTGGCGCGGATACCGTCGTCCATTGCAAAACGCTCTTTCACGACGATCGCAGACGAGTGGGGAGGCTGCCGTCAGAGCAAGTATCCGCGTTTCTGGGTGAGGTGGCGGACCTCCTCGCAAGCTGGGCTGACAGGATAGTCATCTTGAACTGTGCAGGTGTGGTCGTCAGGCCGCAGACGTTTAGAAAAAAAGAGCAAGCCGCTTGCAAAGCTCGGGTGTTCGGGCCGCTTGTCCAGTTCGCCATCGAGGAGATGACCAAGCAGGGTCTCTGTCCGCATTTCTACTTCGAGCGGACCGACGATGACGGTTGGGCTAAGCACTTGTTCGCGGGCGGCAGGCTCACGCTTATGTGGCCCTTCATCACCAACACGCTGCCCGTGAAGTCGCCCGAGTTCGTGCTGCCGACCGCCAGCGAGTATTTGGAGTTTGCGGATATCGTCAGCTTTGCCGTGGCGGACAACATTGCTCGGCGAGCCAACGAACGAGAGGGAAGCGGCGCACTTGCTCGCCCGAGGATCGACCTCGCTCGATTCGGCACCGTTCACTATCAGGGGTTTATGGAGAACGGCGACGCCATCTCCAAGAGCAGCATTGGCTACCCTTGGCAGGACTTCTATCGCGGAACCGCTTGGGCTTAAATGGGCTAGCTGAATCGAATTTCGAAGGCACGATTAAATGGACTGCAACGCATTCAAGACGCTGGTAATGGACGCCATTGCCTCGCACGACGGCGACTTGAGCTGGTACCAACTTGATCGGCTACTTGTTTGGGTAAATCCAGAAATGTCGACATCATTGATGCCAGCTCTCGCTGAACTTGAGAAAGAGGGCAAAATCTTCCGCGTCGAAGATGCGAACTCATCCCAGCCGCGTTATACCCGCTCCCCTGGTGTCTAAAGCTAGTCAAGACCAATGCCACGAGCGGGAGCGGTCGCACCTGAATCTCAGCGTAGGTCTTGGTGTAGCTTTTCGGGTGAAGCCTTGTCAAATAAGGCACTGGTACTGCTGCATCATCAGCGTGTGCTACGCAGGACGTGGCCGTGGGGCAATCGGTGCAGACGGCGTCACGGGTGCAGCTGCCGGGTTGAGTCGACTGGATCAACTAAGCCGATAAGCCTTGCCCGGCGTCACTTCCGCCGGCAGCGGCTCGCGGTTCAGTTCGAGCAGTGTGCGCTCGATCTGCCGCGTCATCGCATCGAGGGCGAGATGGTTCGGCCCGTCGCCGAACGGTTCGGCGATTGCATGCGCGATCGCGTCGAGCGCGATCAGCGTATAGGCGACGAACACGGTGACGAACGGCGTCGCCGCGCCGATCGAATCGACGAGACCGAACGGCAGCAGCACGCAGTACGCGTAGATGGTCCGGTGCAGCAGCACGTCGTACGAGAACGGGATCGGCGTCGACGCGATCCGTTCGCAGCCGCTCACCATCGATACGAGATCGTCGAGGCGCGCGTCGAGCATCCACAGCCGCGTGTCGGAGAGGTGGCCCGCATCGGCGCGTGCGGCGAACGCTTCGCGCAGTTCGTGCACGATGACGACCGGGCGGAATCGCGAAGCGGCGACGCGTGCGTAGGCGGTGCCGTCGAGCAGCCCGCGCAGGTCCGCGGCCGGATCGGTGCCGCGCAGTTGATGCTTGAGCGCATAGACGTACGCGACGACCGTCCGCACGAACGCACGCCGCGATGCATCGTCACGATCGATCGCACCGTAGCTGAGCGCTTGCGACACCAGCGTGCGCGTGGCGGTCAGCACGCCGCCCCACAGTTGCCGCCCCTCGCGGTAGCGCTCGTAGCTCGCGTTGTTGCGAAACCCCGCGAAGATCGCGAGCGTGAGGCCGATCAGCGTGAACGGCGTCGGGTTCAGCGGCACCTTCTCGCCGAGCACGCGGCCGCCGCCCCATACCGCGACGAGGCTGATCGCGAGCGTCAGCACGAGCTGCGGCAGGATGGTCGGCAGCACCGAGCCGTTCCAGACGAGCAGCATCCGCAGCCAGTGCTCGCGCGGACGAACGATCATCGCGGCGCTCCGTCAGGCGGCGATCGACGCCGGCGCGGCCGCGCGATGCAGCAGCACCGGGATCGACTTCGACGTCGGCGTGTTGCACACGTCGCCAACGCTGTCGAGCGGCACGAGCGGGTTCGTTTCCGGGTAGTACGCGCCGATGCAGCCGCGCGGGATGTCGTACTCGACGAGCAGGAAGCCGTCCGCGCGACGCTCGATGCCGTCGTGCCACACGGTTTCCATGTCGACCCATTCGCCGGCCTTCAGGCCGAGCATCGCGAGGTCGTCACGGTTGGCGAACACCACGCGGCGCTGGCCGAACACGCCGCGATAGCGGTCGTCGAGCCCGTAGACGGTCGTGTTGTACTGGTCGTGCGAGCGCGTCGTCATCAGCGTCATCAGGCGTTCGCCGTGCAGCGCGCGGGCACGCTGGATCGGCGTGTCGGCCGGCAGTGCGTGCGCGATGAAGTTCGCCTTGCCCGTCGGCGTGAGCCATTCGCGGTCGCGCGACGCCACGCGCAGGTGGAAGCCGCCCGGCCGCGCGATGCGCGTGTTGTAGTCGTAGAAGCCGTCGAGCGTCGCTTCGATCGCATCGCGGATCTTCGCGTAGTCGTCCTTGTAGGCCAGCCAGTCGATCTTGCCGTTGCCGAACAGCGCATGGCCCATGTGCGCGACGATCGCGGGCTCCGACATCAGGTTCGGCGACGCCGGCTTGTTCATCCCGTACGACACGTGAACCATGCTCATCGAATCCTCGACCGTCACGCCTTGCGCGACGTTGTCCTGCAGGTCGATTTCGGTGCGGCCGAGCGTCGGCAGGATCAGCGCGTCGCGGCCGTGGATCAGGTGGCTGCGGTTCAGCTTCGTCGTGATGTGTACGGAAAGGTCGCAGCGGCGCATGCCTTCCCACGTGCGCGGCGTGTCGGGCGTCGCCATCGCGAAGTTGCCGCCGAGGCCGATCAGCACCTTCACGTGGCCTTCGAGCATCCCTTCGATCGTCTCGACGACGTCGTAGCCGTGGTGGCGCGGCGGTTCGAAGTCGAACACGTGGCCGAGCCGGTCGAGGAACGCCTGCGACGGCTTTTCCTCGATGCCGACCGTGCGGTTGCCCTGCACGTTCGAGTGGCCGCGCACCGGGCACAGGCCCGCGCCCGGGCGGCCGATATTGCCGCGCATCAGCATCAGGTTCGTCAGCATCTGCACGGTCGCGACCGAATGCTTGTGCTGCGTGATGCCCATGCCCCACGTCGCGATCACGCGCTCGCTGCGCGCATAGAGTTGAGCGAGGCTGTCGATCTGTTCGTACGGCACACCGCTTTCGGCCGTCAGCGCGGACCAGCTTTCGTTGCGCAGGTCGTCGGCGAACGCGTCGAAGCCGGCCGTGTGCTCGCCGATGAACGCGGTGTCGAGCACGCGCGGCGCACCGGCGGTGCGCGCGGCGTCGTCGAGTTCGAGCACGCGCTTCGCCATCCCCTTGATCAGCGCGAAATCGCCGCCGATCGTCGGCTGGATGAACGTCGACGCGATCTTCGTGCCCGACATCGTCAGCATTTCGATCGGGCTTTGCGGATCGGCGAAGCGCTCGAGGCCGCGTTCCTTCAGCGGGTTGATCGACACGATCGTCGCGCCGCGCTTTGCGCACTCGCGCAGCTCGCCCATCATCCGCGGGTGGTTGGTGGCCGGGTTCTGGCCGAAGATCAGCAGCGTGTCCGCATGTTCGAAATCGTCGAGCGTGACCGTGCCCTTGCCGACGCCGACCGATGCCGGCAGCCCGCGGCTCGTCGCCTCGTGGCACATGTTCGAGCAGTCGGGGAAGTTGTTCGTGCCGTACAGCCGCACGAGCAGCTGGTACAGGAACGCCGCTTCGTTGCTGGCGCGCCCGGACGTGTAGAACGCGGCCTGGTTCGGGTCGGGCAGTGCGCGCAGGTGGCGCGCGATCAGCTCGAACGCGTCGTCCCATGCGATCGGCACGTAGCGGTCGGTCTGCGCGTCGTACACCATCGGGTCGGTGAGCCGGCCGTGCTGCTCGAGTTCGAAGTCCGACTGTTCGAGCAGCTCGGTCACGGTGTGCGCGGCGAAGAATTCGGGCGTCACGCGCTTGCTCGTCGCTTCGGCGGCCACGGCCTTCACGCCGTTTTCGCAGAATTCGAACGTCGATGCGTGCTGGCGGTCGGGCCACGCGCAGCCCGGGCAGTCGAAGCCGTCCGGCTGGTTCTGGCGCAGCAGCGTACGGTAGTTGCCGCCGGCGACCTTTTCCTTGATCAGGTTGATCGTGACGGCTTTCAGCGCGCCCCAGCCGGCGGCCGGGTGGGTGTACGGTTCGATGCGCGCGGTGGCGGATTTCTTTTTCATGATGCAGCGGGTGTCGGGGTCGATGGGTGCAGAGTACGCGCGGCCCCCGTCCGGCTGTGTGTACACCTGTTCGCTTCAAAAAAGAGTACAGTTGCGGCCATTCAGGCAGTGCGGATCGCAACTGTGTTGTTGAAGGGAAGTTGAAAGGAAGGCGCATGAAGCGTTACGAACAACTGGCCGACGATCTCCAGGCGCAGATCGAGCGTGGCGTGTACCGGCCCGGCGAGCGGATTCCGTCGGTGCGGCAGGCGAGCCGGCAGCAGCAGCTCAGCGTCACGACCGTGCTGCGCGCATACCTCGTGCTGGAAAGCCGCGGCCTGATCGAAAGCCGGCCGCAATCGGGCTATTTCGTCCGCGCGCGCGCGTCGGCGCCGGCCGAGGCCGAGCTGCACATGTCGGCGCCGGCCGCCGAGCCGTCGGCCGTGGACGTGAGCCGGCTGGTGCTGTCGACGCTGCGCTCGATCTCGCGCGACGACGCGGTGCCGCTCGGCTCGCCGTATCCCGATGCGTCGCAGTTTCCGGTGCAGCGTCTCGCACGCTATGCGCAGACGATCGGCCGCCGCCGCACGCGCTGGGGCGTGATCGACGATCTGCCGCCCGGCAACCAGGAGCTGATCCGGCAGATCGCGCGGCGCTATGCGGAGCGCGGGATCGCGGTCGAGCCCGGCGAGATCGTGGTGACGATCGGTGCGACCGAGGCGATCAACCTGTGTTTGCAGGCCGTCGCGAAACCGGGCGACACGATCGCCGTGGAGTCGCCGACCTTCTACGCGATGCTGCACGCGATCGAGCGGATGGGCATGCGCGCGCTGGAAGTCGCGACGCATCCGGTCGACGGCATCGATCTCGATGCGCTCGAACGGATCCTCGAACGCGAGCGCATCGCCGCGTGCATGGTGATGCCGAATTACCAGAATCCGCTCGGTTTCCAGATGCCCGACACGCGCAAGCGCGCGCTCGTCGAATTGCTGGCGAAGCACGGCGTGCCGGCGATCGAGAGCGACGTCTATCACGAGCTGCACTTCGGCGACACGACACCGAGCGCGCTGAAGTCGTTCGACCGCGACGGGCTCGTGCTGCATTGCGCGTCGTTCACGAAGAGCCTGTCGCCGCGCTACCGGATCGGCTGGGCGATGCCGGGCCGCTACCGCGACCAGGTCGAGAAGCTCAAATTCCTGAACACGCTCGCGACGCCCGCGATCGAGCAGCTCGCGATCGCCGAGTACCTGAAATTCGACGGCTACGATTTCCACCTGCGACGCATGCGCAAGCAGTACGCGCAGCAGGCGAGCCTGATGAGCGCGATGGTGCGGCGCTTCTTCCCGGAAGGCACGCGGCTGTCGCAGCCGCAGGGCGGGTACGTGCTGTGGGTCGAGCTGCCGCCGCAGGTCGATGCGATGAAGCTGTATGCGGTGGCGCTCGCTCAAGGGATCACGGTCGGCCCCGGGCACATGTTCTCGGCGAGCACCGATTACCGGCATTTCATCCGGCTCAACTACAGCTATCCGTGGTCGCGGCAGATCGAGGATGCGTTGAAGGTGCTCGGGCGGCTCGCGTCGGAGTGCGCGGCGCGGTGAGTGCAGGGGGCCGCGCGGCGAGCGGCGGCCGAT
>NZ_JAAGPB010000294.1:0-10783 GCF_017104585.1 Burkholderia sp. Ac-20392 | reverse complement strand
GCAGCCGATCGCGCGAAGACGATCTGAAGTAACGGGGAGCGCAGAACATGAACCGAATCATTGCGCTCGTCGTCGCAATCGTGATCGTTGCCTTCGCGGCATCGTCGACAGTCCTGACCGTCGATCCGCGCCATGCGGCCGTGCTGTCGGGGCGCGATGGCGCGCAGCCCGAACTGGCAGGCCCCGGCATTCATTTCAAATTGCCGCCGCCGCTGCAGACGGCCACGCTGATCGACACGCGCCTGCAATCGCTCGAGTCGTCGGATCCGTTGCAACTGGCAACGGAAGACAAGCATGACCTGCTCGTCGCCTACGCGGTGAAGTACCGGATCAGCGATCCGATGAAGTATTTCACGGCGACCGGGGGCGACCCGTCGGCAGCCGGCGACCGTCTGGCCGGCGCGCTGAAAAGCGCACTCGGTGACGCGTTCGGCAAGCACGCGCTCGACGACGCGCTCGGCGGCCAGCGTGCGATCGCCGACGCGGCGCGCGACGACGTGAAGGCGAAGGCGGCCGGTTTCGGCGTCGACGTGGTCGACGTCCAACTGACGCGCGTCGACTTGCCGGCCGCGCAGACCGACGCCGTTTATCAGCGGATGATCGGCGCGCTGCGCGATCAGGCGGCGCAGGTGCGTGCGCAAGGCGCGGCCGACGTCGAGCAGATCAAGGCGGACGCCGAACGCGAACAGCAGGCCGTGCTCGCGAACGCGTACAAGTCCGCGCAGACGATCAAGGGCGAGGGCGACGCGAAGGCTGCCACGATTGCCGCCGATGCGTTCGGCCGCGATCCGCAGTTCTACCAGTTCTACGCGAGCCTGCAGGCGTACCGGAACACGTTCAAGCGCAACGACATCATCGTCGTCGATCCCGACAGCGAGTTCTTCCGCTTCATGCGCAGCCCGACGGGCGGTGCCGCACCGGCGGCGCCTGCTCCCCGCAAACACTGACCTTGGGGCGCCGCGTCGAGCGGCGCCGTCGCTCGCATGGACCTGGCTGGCTCGTTGTTGCTCGCAGTAGCGCTGATGCTGATCATCGAGGGGGCGTTCCCCTTCGTGTTTCCCGTCGCCTGGCGCGACACGTTTCGTAGAATAGCTGAGCGGCCGCCGCATCATATCCGGATCGGCGGGCTGATCGTGATGGTGCTCGGGCTCATACTGCTGCTGCTCGCGACCTGACCGGGGACCTGATCCAGACGGCGTATCCGCCGTTCGTCCCGCCCGAATTCAGAATTTCCGATTCACATCGCGGCGCGCGTGTCGCGCGCTGTTTCCCGTCGTAGGACCGTACCGATGTCGACCTGGTTACTTCCCGAGAATATCGCCGACGTACTGCCGTCGGAAGCGCGCAAGATCGAGGAGCTGCGCCGCAGGCTGCTCGACCGCTTCCGTTCGTATGGCTACGAAATGGTGATGCCGCCGCTGCTCGAGTATCTCGAGTCGCTGCTGACGAGCGGCGGCGCCGACCTGCGCCTGCGCACCTTCAAGCTGGTCGACCAGCTGTCGGGCCGGACGCTCGGCTTGCGCGCGGACATCACGCCGCAGGTCGCGCGGATCGACGCGCACCTGTTGAACCGCCAGGGCGTGACGCGCCTCTGCTATGCGGGCCACGTGATGCATACGCGTCCGCGCGGCCTGCACGCGACGCGCGAGCAGATCCAGATCGGCGCTGAAATCTACGGGCATGCCGGGCTGGAAGCCGACCTCGAAATCCAGCAACTGATGCTCGACGCGCTGCATCTCGCAGGCCTGTCGCGCATCCGTCTCGACCTCGGCCACGCGGGCGTGCTCGCGGCGCTGCTGGCGCGCGACGCGCAGGCAGCCGAGCGCGGCGAGTCGCTGTACGACGCGCTGTCGGGCAAGGACGTGCCGCTGCTGAACGAGCTCACCGACGATCTCGGCGCCGATACGCGCGCCGCGCTGCGCGCGCTGCCGCACCTCTATGGCGACGCGAGCGTGCTCGCCGAGGCGCGCGCGCGCTTGCCGGTGCTGCCCGAAATCACGCGGGCGCTCGACGATCTCGCGCAGCTTGCAGCGCAGGCGAAGGGTGCCGAGGTGGCGATCGATCTCGGCGACCTGCGTGGCTATGCGTATCACAGCGGTGCGATGTTCAGCGCCTACATCGACGGCGTGCCGAACGCGATCGCGCGGGGCGGCCGTTACGACCACGTCGGTCAGGCGTATGGCCGCGCCCGTCCGGCTACGGGCTTCTCGCTCGACCTGCGCGAGCTCGCGCGGATCTCGCCGGTCGAGGCGCGCGGCACCGCGATTCTCGCGCCGTGGGCGCAGGACGACGCGCTGAGCGCGGCCGTCGCGGCGCTGCGCGATGCAGGCGAGGTCGTGATCCAGGCACTGCCGGGCCACGACCATGTACTCGACGAGTTCGCGTGCGACCGTTCGCTCGTCGAGCGCAACGGCGCATGGGTGGTCGAACCCCGATAAACAGGCGTTCGCGGGACGTGCTTCGGCGTGCATATCGTTGAAGCGAAACGGAAAAATTCGGAATCGCCCGCGAACATAGGTAGAATACGTTTTTAACCAGCTAACGAATCAACATGTCTGCCAGCGCAGTGAACGTGACTCCCGGGCGCAATGTCGTCGTCGTGGGAACGCAATGGGGTGATGAAGGCAAGGGCAAGATCGTCGACTGGCTGACGGACCACGCTCAGGGCGTCGTGCGTTTCCAGGGCGGTCACAACGCCGGCCACACCCTCATCATCGGCGGCAAGAAAACGATCTTGCGCCTCATTCCGTCGGGCATCATGCGTGAAGGCGTCGCCTGCTACATCGGCAACGGCGTCGTCCTGTCCCCCGAAGCACTGTTCAAGGAAATCGGCGAGCTGGAAGAAGCCGGCGTGAACGTGCGCGACCGCCTGTTCATTTCCGAAGCCACGACGCTGATCCTGCCGTACCACATTGCGATCGACCAGGCGCGCGAAGCGCGCAAGGGTGCGGGCAAGATCGGCACGACGGGCCGCGGCATCGGCCCCGCGTACGAAGACAAGGTCGGCCGCCGCGCACTGCGCGTGCAGGACCTGTTCGACGCGAAGACCTTCGCCGACCGCCTGCGCGAAAACCTCGATTTCCACAACTTCGTGCTGACCCAGTACCTGGGCGGCGCGGCCGTCGATTTCCAGGCCACGCTCGACACGATGCTCGGCTATGCCGACCGCCTGAAGCCGATGGTGGCCGACGTGTCGCGCCGCCTGTACGACGCGAACAATGCGGGCCAGAACCTGCTGTTCGAAGGCGCACAAGGCACGCTGCTCGACATCGATCACGGCACCTATCCGTTCGTCACGTCGAGCAACTGCGTCGCAGGTGCGGCGTCGGCTGGCGCGGGCGTCGGTCCGCAGAAGCTCAACTACATCCTTGGCATCACGAAGGCATATTGCACGCGCGTCGGCTCGGGCCCGTTCCCGAGCGAACTGTACGATGCGGACAATCCGCAGCGTCAGGACCAGGTCGGCGTCACGCTCGCGAACGTCGGCAAGGAATTCGGTTCGGTCACCGGCCGTCCGCGCCGCACGGGCTGGCTCGACGCAGCCGCGCTGCGCCGCTCGATCCAGATCAACGGCGTGTCGGGCCTGTGCATGACGAAGCTCGACGTGCTCGACGGCCTCGACGAAGTCAAGCTGTGCGTCGGCTACAAGATCGACGGCAAGGATGCGGACATCCTGCCGCGCGGTGCCGCTGATGTGGCCCGTTGCGAGCCTGTATACGAAACGTTTGCCGGCTGGAAGGAAAGCACGGTCGGCATCAAGACGTGGGAAGCACTGCCGGCGAACGCGCAGGCTTACCTGACCCGCGTCCAGGAAGTGGCTGGCGTGCCGGTCGACATGGTGTCGACGGGTCCGGACCGCGACGAAACGATCCTGCTCCGCCATCCGTTCAAGGTGTAATTTCCAGATGACGCAGCAAATCACGATGACGGCGGCAGACTTGATGACCGATCCGCGCAACGACGACAAGAACCTGTGGGTAGGTTGGGACGAGTATCACCGTCTCATCGAGCTGCTCGCGCTTCAGGTGCATGCATCGGGTTGGAAGTTCGACCAGATCCTGTGTCTCGCGCGCGGCGGCCTGCGCGTCGGCGATCAACTGTCACGCATCTACGACGTGCCGCTCGCGATTCTCGCGACGAGTTCGTACCGCGAAGCGGCCGGCACGGAGCAGGGCGACCTCGACATCGCGCAGTACATCACGATGACGCGCGGCAACCTGGCGGGCAACGTGCTGCTGGTCGACGATCTCGTCGATTCGGGCGTCACGCTTGCGCGCGTGCAGGAGCATCTGAAGGAGCGCTATCCGTCGGTGACGGCCGTGCGCTCGGCCGTGCTCTGGTACAAGGGTTGCTCGAAGGTCAAGCCCGACTATCACACGCAGTTTCTGCCGACGAATCCGTGGATTCATCAGCCGTTCGAGGAGTGGGACACGGTTCGCCCGCACAACCTCGAGGCGTGGATCAAGCGCGGTCGCGCACAGCGCGACGGTTCGGGCGCGTAAGCGGCCGGCCAATCGAAGGAAAGCCTTGTACGGCGCCGCTTGCGGCGCCGTTTTTCATTGGGGCGCCATACGTATCGGCGCCGCGCGTACCGTGATCCGGTAGGCAGACGGCGCTGCCCCGGCTATGATTGGCAGCCCTGCCACAGCTCGCGCCGGAATGCATGCGCAGCGTGGATCACGTGGTTACAAGGCAACAGAGCAGGGCGGCGTTTCACGGGGGCGCGAGTAGAATAGCGCTCGTTTTGTCCGACCCGGACCTGATTATTACGCTTCATATGAACGACACGATCCACGCGACCGACGCAGCACACGCGCCGCATTCGACGCAACAACACTCGATGCGGGCGCTAGCGATAGCAGCCATCGGCGTCGTGTTCGGCGACATCGGCACCAGCCCGCTGTATTCGCTCAAGGAGGCGTTCAGCCCCGCACACGGCATTCCGCTCACCGAAGGATCGATTCTCGGCGTGATCTCGCTGCTGTTCTGGGCAATCATCCTGGTGGTCGGCATCAAGTACCTGCTGTTCGTGATGCGGGCGGACAACAACGGCGAAGGCGGCGTGCTCGCGCTGATGGCGTTGTCGTTGCGGCCGCTCGACTCGAAGACCCGCGTCGCGGGCGCGCTGATGGCGCTCGGGATTTTCGGCGCGTGCATGTTCTACGGGGACGCGGTGATCACGCCGGCGATCTCGGTGATGTCGGCGGTCGAAGGTCTCGAAATCGCGACGCCACACCTGTCCCATCTCGTGCTGCCGATCACGATCGTGATCCTGATCGCGCTGTTCTGGATCCAGCGTCACGGCACCGCGCTGGTCGGCAAGCTGTTCGGCCCGATCATGGTGCTGTGGTTCGTCGTGATCGCGGCGCTCGGCGTGTACCACATCGTGCGCGTGCCGGGCATCATGGCGGCCGTCAACCCGTATTACGCGGCGTCGTTCATGGCCGACCACCTGCTGCAGGCGTACGTCGTGCTCGGCTCGGTCGTGCTGGTGCTGACCGGTGCGGAAGCGCTCTACGCGGACATGGGCCACTTCGGCGCGAAGCCGATCCGCATCGCTGCCTACGGGCTCGTGATGCCGTCGCTCGTGCTGAACTACTTCGGCCAGGGCGCGCTGCTGATCCAGAACCCGAAGGCGATCGAGAACCCGTTCTTCCTGCTGGCACCTGAATGGGGGCTGCTGCCGCTCGTCATATTGTCGACGGTCGCAACCGTGATCGCGTCGCAGGCAGTGATCTCGGGCGCGTATTCGCTGACGTCGCAGGCCATCCAGCTCGGCTACGTGCCGCGCATGAAGGTGCTGCATACGTCGGAACTCGCGATCGGCCAGATCTACGTGCCGGTCGTGAACTGGCTGCTGCTGTTCGTGATCCTCTGCATCGTCATCGGCTTCAAGAGCTCCGACAACCTCGCGGCTGCGTACGGTATCGCGGTGACGGCGACGATGGTGATCACGACCGTGCTCGCGGCGGTCGTGATGGTGAAGGTGTGGAACTGGAACCGGCTGCTGGTCGGCGCGATCATCGCGGTGTTCCTCGCGGTCGACCTCGGCTTCTTCGGCGCGAACCTGCTGAAGGTCGCGCAGGGCGGCTGGCTGCCGCTCGGCATCGGCGCGCTGCTGTTCTTCCTGCTGATGACCTGGTACAAGGGGCGTCACATCGTCAAGGAGCGCACGGCGGCCGACGGTATCCCGCTCGAGCCGTTCCTGCAGGGGCTGCTCGCGCATCCGCCGCACCGTGTCTCGGGTACCGCGATCTACCTGACCGGCAACGACAAGCTCGTGCCCGTCAGCCTGCTGCACAACCTGAAGCACAACAAGGTGCTGCACGAGCGAACCATTTTCCTTACGTTCGTCACGCGCGACATTCCTTACGTGCGCGACGACAAGCGCCAGACCTCGCGTGATGCGGGCGGCGGGTTGTATATCGTCAGGGCCGAGTACGGCTTCAACGAGACGCCGGACGTGAAGGCCGTGCTCGAAGAATTCGGCCGCACGCACGACATGACGTTCGAGCTGATGGATACGTCGTTCTTCCTCGCGCGCGAAACGGTCGTGCCGACGCATCTGCCCGGGATGTCGATCTGGCGCGAGCGCGTGTTCGCATGGATGCACCAGAACGCCGCGAAGCCGACCGACTTCTTCTCGATCCCGGCGAACCGCGTGGTCGAACTCGGGACGAAGATCGAAATCTGATCGCGGAGTGGCGCGCGGGCCGTTCAGCCGCGCGCCGCCGAGTCAGGCGAACAGGCAATCAGGCCGCGATCGTCCGCATCGCCGGCCGCGAAAGCAGCCGCATAGCGCTGCGTATCCCGCGCCACCCAATCCAGATAGCCGCGTATCCAGTATCGGCAGCCGTCGACGAGACCGTGCACGCGTGTGTCGGCATGCTGGGTGAGTGCAGCGGCGCACAGGACGAAGTCGGTGATCTCGGTGCGTACACGCTCGGCCGTGTAGTCGACGCTTGCCTGCAGCGTATGGCCGCGCGATGCGTGGATCAGCACCATGTTCCGGAACTGCCCGGGCTGGCGCGCTTCGACGCCGACGCTCTGGATGTCGTTGCTCCAGCAGACGATATGATTCGCGTGCCGGCACAGCGTCTGGATTTCCCGCCGGTGAAACGTATCGGGCGGGACGGCGCCGGCGTTGGCCGCGTCCGCCAGTGCGAGGCACGGATTCATCCCGCTCGTGTGACGCCGGATCGTTTCATACTGTGGCACTGCGACTGGCTCGGCTCTCAGGTGGCCGAGGATCTGCAGCCCGGCGGTGGTCGCCCACAGGCGCATCCCTTGTGCGAAGCGCGCGAAGTGTTCGGCCGACAGGCGCGCGCGCAGGCGCTGACACAGATCGAGCCACGCTCGCTCTCCATAGACAGGTTGGGAGCCGGTACATTCGTAGTCGAGCACATCGATCATCGCGGTCAGATTGCGCAACGTATCAGGGCCGACCGGTTCCACGCGATCGACGAACAGGTCGTCGACGAGAAAGAACCACACGAAATAATCGGCGAGCACCTGCAGCAGGGAAGGATCGGCGTTCGGGTAGCAGCGCGCGGCGAGCCAGCCGTACCGGGTGCGCGCGACGCGTTCCCGGTAGGCGTCGCTGATGAACATGCCGTATGCGTCTGCCCATTCGAGCATGCGCGATTCGATTCGCTCGACGTGCGGTGAACAGGCGCCGGCCCACGGCACATCGAAAACGGGAATGCGCAATGCGGCCAGTTCGGTTTTCAGATTGTCTTCTGTCATGGTTCTCCGATCCATTTTTCGCGAATCCGTCCCGGTTCGCCGGCCACGCGAATACCGGATGCAATACGTCGCGAATCGATTGCAAACAGCGAGTCTGAAAGACGGGAGGGCCGGAAATGCAAGGCGTGCGCGAGGGCTGCTGAGAACCTTGCCGCTGAGCGGAAAGATCGCTGCGTATTCCGGAAGCATCAAAATGCTGCCGTTCGCAGATTTATTTTATGTACCGTATGTGAAGCGTCAAGAAAACGTATCTCACAACGCGGATTGTTCAATTCGCCGATTAAACGTGGGTGAATGATGATGAAAACGCGCATATTCGGTTTTCATCGAAAATATTGGAAGTGAGTACGACGACTCAATAAAAAAAGCCCGCCGGAAGGCGGGCTTTTTCTATGTCGCGAAAGCTTGCGCGTACTCAGCGCTTCAGCTTCGCGAACGCCGCGGCCATTGCGCCGGCCGGTTCCGGCTCGCGCGAACGCTGCGGGCGAGCCGTGCTGCGCGCCGCGTTGCCGCGATCCTGGCCGCCGCGCGACGACATGCCGGGCGCTGCCGCGTCGTCGTCGAGGCGCATCGTCAGCGCAATGCGCTGGCGCTTCACGTCGACGTCGATCACCTTCACCTTGACGACCTGGCCAGCCTTCACGACTTCGTGCGGATCCTTGATGAACTTCGTCGACATCGCGGATACGTGGACGAGGCCATCCTGGTGGACGCCGATGTCCACGAACGCGCCGAACGCGGCGACGTTCGTCACGACGCCTTCGAGCGTCATGCCCGGCACGAGATCCGACACCTTCTCGACGCCTTCGCGGAACGTCGCGGTCTTGAATTCGGGGCGCGGATCGCGACCCGGCTTCTCCAGTTCGGACAGGATGTCGCGTACCGTCGGCAGGCCGAAACGTTCGTCAACAAATTCCGTCGGGGACAGGCCCGACAGCGCTTCGCGGTTGCCGAGCACGTCGTCGATGCGCTTGCTGATCTTCGCGAGCATCCGTTCGACGACCGGATACGCTTCCGGGTGCACCGACGAGCGGTCGAGCGGATTCTCGCCGCCGTTGATGCGCAGGAAGCCGGCGGCCTGTTCGAAGGTCTTGTCGCCGAGGCGCGGCACCTTGCGCAGGTGCTCGCGCGACGGGAACGGGCCGTTCGCATCGCGGTAGTCGACGATGTTGCGCGCGAGCGTCGCGTTCAGGCCCGATACGCGGGCGAGCAGCGGGGCCGACGCGGTGTTCGCGTCGACGCCGACCGCGTTCACGCAGTCCTCGACGACCGCGTCGAGCGAGCGGGCGAGTTCGCGCTGGTTCACGTCGTGCTGGTACTGGCCGACGCCGATGGCCTTCGGCTCGATCTTCACGAGCTCGGCGAGCGGATCCTGCAGGCGGCGTGCAATCGATACGGCACCGCGCAGCGACACGTCGAGTTCCGGGAATTCCTTCGCGGCGAGCTCGGATGCCGAATAGACCGACGCGCCGGCTTCCGACACGACGATCTTCTGCAGGCGCAGCTCCGGGTGTTTCGCGATCAGTTCGCTCGCGAGCTTGTCGGTTTCGCGCGACGCGGTGCCGTTGCCGATGCTGATCAGCTCGGCCTGCGTCTGCGCGGCGATGCGTGCGAGTTTTGCGATCGAGCCATCCCAGTCGCGGCGCGGCTCGTGCGGGTAGATCGTGTCGGTCGCGAGCACCTTGCCGGTGCGGTCGACGACCGCGACCTTCACGCCCGTGC
This sequence comes from Burkholderia sp. Ac-20392, assembly GCF_017104585.1. NCBI lineage: Bacteria > Pseudomonadati > Pseudomonadota > Betaproteobacteria > Burkholderiales > Burkholderiaceae > Burkholderia > Burkholderia sp. Ac-20392. Next base: position 1,315 of record NZ_JAAGPB010000294.1, on the reverse strand, counting down.
GCAGGCCGGGGTCGAGACCGATCACGGCCTTCGGGCCGGCCGGCGCGGCCAGCAGCAGGTCGTTCAGGTTGCGCGCGAACACGCGGATCGCTTCCGTTTCGGCCGTTTCGCGCAGTTGCGTGAGCAGTTCGTTCTCGATGTGCGGCTGCACCTTCACGCGCCAGCACCAGCGGCATACGTCGGACAGCCATTTGTCGGCCGGGCGGTTCTGGTTCGCGATGCCGAAATGGCGCGCGATCATCGCCTCGCCGGGATGCGGCACCTGCGCGTCGAGCTCTTCGCCGAGGCCCAGCTTGACCGTCAGCACGCCCGCGTTGCGGCCGCGGAACAGCGCGAGGGCGCGGTGCGACGGCACGGTCTTGATCGTTTCCGCGTAGTCGTAATAGTCGCGGAATTTCTCGCCTTCCTCGTTTTCCTTGCCCTCGACGACGGCCGACGACACGACGCCCTGGTTGTGCAGGTAGTCGCGCAGCTTGCCGAGCAGCTCGGCCGTCTCGCCGAACTGTTCGGACAGGATGTCGCGCGCGCCGTCGAGCGCGGCCTTCACGTCGGCGACGCCCTTGTCGGCGTCGACGTACGCGGCTGCCTCGGCCTGCGGGTCGAGCAGCGGGTTCGCGAGGAGCGCCTGCGCGAGCGGCTCGAGGCCGGCTTCGCGGGCGATCTGCGCACGCGTGCGGCGCTTCGGCTTGTACGGCAGATAAAGGTCTTCGAGCACCTGCTTGCTGTCGGCCGCATCGATCGCGGCGCGCAGTTCGTCGGTCAGCTTGCCCTGCTCGTCGATGCTCGACAGGATCGTCGCGCGGCGATCCTCGAGTTCGCGCAGATACAGGAGGCGTTCCTCGAGCTGGCGCAACTGCGTGTCGTCCAGGTTGCCGGTCACTTCCTTGCGGTACCGGGCAATGAACGGAACGGTCGAGCCTTCGTCGAGGAGTTGCACGGCCGCCGCGACCTGGCGCGGCTGGACGGACAGTTCGGTGGCGATGCGCTGTACGATCTTGAGTGCTACGGTTTCCGTCATGTCGTGGATGATCTGCCTGCTGAAATCGCGGCGGGGGCCGCCAGGCCCGAAGCGGCGGGCTGCGTGGCAGGCCCGACGGGCCAGATGCCGCGGGTGAGTGAAGCGGGGCATTTTGCCATAAATGGCGGAGCGCCCAGCCGGGGGTGATAGAATTTGACACATGTCCCGCAGCTTTCCTACGACGTTGCCAACTTCCCGAATTTCTCTCGTCGCGCTCGGCGCAGCGCTCGCCGCGGCTTTGTCTGCCGGGCCTTCCGGCGCGTTCGCGCAAGCTTCGGACGCCACCGCGCCGGCCGG
>NZ_JAAGPB010000293.1:0-11014 GCF_017104585.1 Burkholderia sp. Ac-20392 | reverse complement strand
GGCGTCCACGCCTGTCCTGCACTGCGCGAGCGCGTGCCACTGACCGACGCCGGCCGCGAGGCCAGCCATCCACGACAGAGAGCGATCATGCAAAACAAACCCACAACACGACGTCAATTCCTCGCCGATGCGTTGAAGCTCGCCGGCGCCACCGCGATCACGGGCATGCTGCCCGAAAGCATCGCACGCGCGCAGGCCATTCCGGCTGCCACCGTGACCGGCACGATCCAGGACGTGAAGCACGTCGTGATCCTGATGCAGGAAAACCGCTCGTTCGACCACTACCTCGGCACGCTGGGCGGCGCACGCGGCTTCGGCGACCCGCGGCCGGTCGTGATCTCGAGCGGGTATCCGGTGTGGCGCCAGCCCTGGCTGACGTCCTACGTGTTTCCGTTCAACCCGTCCCCGCCCTCCGGCACCGCGAACGGCGACACCTACTACGGCGACCTCGACCACAGCTGGAGCGGCACGCACAGTGCGTGGAACAACGGCTGCTACGACAACTGGGCCGACGCGAAGACCAGCGGCACGATGTACTACTTCACGCAGAACGACATTCCGTTTTACTACGCGCTGGCGAGCGCGTTCACGGTGTGCGACGCGTACCATTGCTCGATGCTCGGCCCGACGGACCCGAACCGGCTGTATCTGTGGACCGGGTGCTGCGGCAACGTCACCGGCTATTCGCCGTACACGACCAACACGATGACGGGCACCGGCTGGACCACGATGCCGGAGCGCCTGAACACGGCCGGCGTCACGTGGAAGTTCTACCAGGACAAGGGCAACGGCATGGATGCCGGCCATGGTTACGGCGAATACAACGGCTCCAAAAGCGATCTCTGGTGGAACGGCAATTACGGCGACAACGTCATCCTGAACTTCAAGCAATACCAGAACCTCGGCGCAAACGATCCGCTCGCGCCGGCGCTCAACGGCACGCAGATCGATCCGTCCGGCGGCGGCAAGGAATACGACACCAACCTCTTCAGCCAGCTGCGCGCCGACGTCGCCAACGGCACGCTGCCGCAGGTGTCGTGGATCGCCGCGCCCTACGCCTACTGCGAACATCCGTCGTGGGCCGCGAGCGGCGGCGAATGGTACGTCAGCAACGTCCTGAATGCGCTGACGTCGAATCCGGCGGTATGGGCCAGCACGGTGCTGCTCGTCATGTACGACGAGAACGACGGCCTGTTCGATCACATGCCGCCGGCCGTCCCGGCCAGCTCCGCTGCCGGCACCGGCCAGTCGACGGTCTCGACGGCCGCCGAATTCGTCGCCAGCAGCGGCGCCGCATCGGACGGCTCGGCCAGCGGCGACGTACCGATCGGGCTCGGCCCGCGCGTGCCGATGTTCGTGATCTCGCCGTGGTCGAAGGGCGGCAAGGTCAACTCGCAGGTCTTCGATCACACCTCGGTGATCCGCTTTCTGGAAGCGCGCTTCGGGCTGCAGGAAACCAACATCACGCCGTGGCGGCGTACGGTGTGCGGCGACCTGACGTCGGCCTTCGATTTCTCGAACACGGACCAGACGGTGCCCGCGATCCAGCCGCCGGCGAGCAACATGAACCCGAACGGCTCGACCGTCCCGATCCCCTACCCGACCACCACCGCGGTGCCGGCGCAGGCCACCGGCCGCAGCACCGCCTGCCGCCTGCCCTACGAGTTCTTCGTGCAAGGCAAGGTCAACCGCGCCGGCCACACGCTGGCGCTGACGATGACCAACACCGGCACGGCCGGCGTGCACCTGCAGGCGTGGGTCGACGGCACGAGCACGATCCCCCGTCATTACACGATCGCGGCCGGCGCGAGCCAGTGCACGAACCTGTCGGATTCGCTCGCGCTGAATAGCGGCGGCAGCTACGACTATTCGGTCTACGGGCCGAACGGCTTCCTGCAGACGTTCCGCGGCAGCATCGGTTCGTCCGGCAACACGGGATCGACCGCGGAAATCAGCCTGTGCTACGACGTGGCGAACGGCAACGTGCAAATCACGCTCGACAACTCGGCCGGGGCCGGCGCGACGACGTTCCAGCTCACCGACAACGCGTACGGGATGAACACGAAGCAGTCGTTCACCGTCGCCGCCGGCGCGACGCAAGCGGTCACGTGGTACGGCGACGCCGGCTGGTACGACGCCAGCATCCGCGACGCGAACGACCCGAACTTCCTGCGTCGTGTGGCCGGCTGCGTGCAGACGCAATCCGGCGCGCTGCTCACGGATTCGGCGATCGGCAATACCAGCAAGAAGTTCGTCGCGTCGCTCGCGTCGCAGGGCTCGACGTTCGGCACGCTGCGGTTCGACTACGTTGCGCCGCCGTGGAGCCACAGCCCGAAGAACTGGGTCGGCATCTTTGCGCATGGCGCGCAGCCGACCAAGGGCAGCTACAAGTCGTGGGCGTACCTGCCGAAAAGCAGCGGCTCGCTGCTGTTCTCGTCCACGGCCAACAGCACGCTGGCGTCGGGGCAGTACGACGCGTGGTACCTGTTCGACGACGGCTACACGCCGCTCGCGGGCCCCGTCACGATCACCATCTGACGGCAGGGCCGGACCGTGTCGGCCGCCCGCATGGGGCCGACACGCATTCGGGCGCGACGTACCCCGTTGCGCCCGAATGCTTTTCCAGCCGCACGTTACGCGCTAGACGAGCAGATCCTCGTAGAACGCGCCGAACGGCCGTGTCGGGTGCGCGATCTGGATTTCGAGAATCCACAGCCCGGCCGCCGGCGCGGCATCGAAGTCGCCGAGATTACCGGCCTTGTAGATCGCGTGCGGAAAGTCGCTGACGCGATGCCCCTTGATGTCGACGTTCAGCCGGAAGCCGTGCGCATCGGCGCGTTGCGCGGCGAATTCGTACAGCGCGATGCCCGCGCAGCCGGTGGTGCGCCAGTGATGCTCGACTTCGTCGTAGATCACGCGCGCCGCGTGCGCGCACGCGTGCATGTCGGGATCGTCGCCGCACACGAACGTCGCGCCCGCGTCGCCCTCATGCTTCGCCCATACCGCGCCCAGGTCGATAAAGAAAATGTCGTCGTCGGCGAGGACGGGGTCCGCCACCGAGCGCTCCTTGAACGTGCGCAGCGTGTTTTCCCCGAAACGCACGAGCACCGGATGCCAGATCCGGTCCATCCCGAGCGCTTTCAGCACGCTCAACCCCAGCGCGTTGGCCTCCGATTCCCGCATGCCGGGCCGGATGCCCTCGGCGATCGCGTCGACCGCCTGCCATGTCATGGTTCTTGCGTGCTGCATCGCGTCGAGCGAAAAGGCTTCGCCGACGGCTTCGCGGTGCGTCGAATTCAAGATGGTGCTCCCGTGCGGGTAAAAGGGGGGTGGGGTCGGTCGTTCGTCGTTTCGATATGCACAGGAGAATATATCGATTCGCCAATCGGTGCCGACTCGCGCTTCGTCGTACGCCACAGCAAAACGGGCGCCCCGATGGAGCGCCCGTCAGCGTGTGTGTGCGCTGGATCAGAACTTGTGACGCAGGCCGATCCGCGTGACGAACTGCGTGTTCGCGCCCGCGTTGCCGATGAACGATCCCGACGAGCCGATCTCGGCCTGCACCGGCACCACGCGGCCGTTGATCGTGTTGCTGCCCGACGCCTTCTGGTAGGCCGCGCTCACGTACACGTCCGTACGCTTCGACAGCGCATAGTCGACCGCCGCGTTGACCTGGTGCCACTTGCCGTCGTAGCGGCCGTCGAGCTTCGAGAACGTATAGCCGAGACCGCCGCTCAGGGCCGGCGTGAACGCATAGCGGCCGCCGATTTCGTAGTTGTTCAGCTTCGACGTTTCACCCGACAGCGGCACGAACTTCGTGTGCGTCCAGTTCGCCCACACGAGCGCCGCCGCGATCGTATAGCGCGCGCCGACGCCAACCGTCTCGAGGTCGCGCAACCCTTGCGTGTTGACGTTCGCGATGCTCACGCCGAATGCAGGCTGTGCGCCGTTCGGGAAGCGGATGTTCGTATATGCGGCGCCGATGCCGAACGGCCCTTGCGCATAGTTCGCGCCGAAGCTGTACGCGCTCGACGAGCCCTGCGAACCGTTCGCACCGGTCGTGGTCGGCGTGCCCGCGAACTGCGTCGAGTTCGAGAAGCCGTACATCGCGCCGAACGTGAGGCCCGCGAAGTTCGCGCTCTGGAACTTCACCGCGTTGTTGATGCGGCTCGACGTCAGCTGGTCGAGGTCGTTGATGTGATACGCGTAGTTGCCGGCCGGCGTCTGGCTGCCCATCGAATAGTTCGCGCCGATGTAGTCGGTCGAGAACGAGTACTGGCGGCCGAACGTCAGCGAGCCGATCCCGTTCTTCGACAGGCCGACGAACGCCTGGCGGCCGAAGATTGCGCCGCCCTGGCCGATCGAGCCATCGCCGCTGCTGAAGCCGTTCTCCAGCACGAACAGCGCCTTCAGCCCGCCGCCGAGATCCTCGGTGCCGCGGATGCCCCAGCGGCTGCCCGATGCGACGCCGTCACCATATTTGACGAGCTTGTCGTGCCCGCCCGTCGTCGCGACCTTGTTCGAATACGTGATACCCGCATCGATCAACCCGTAGAGCGTGACGCTGCTTTGCGCGTGCGCGGCGGCGCCGAACATCCCGAGTGCGGCCGCGGCCACGATGGTCTTTTTCATGCTCACTTCCTTTTGTTGTTGACGCGCGCGCCTGCCTCGCAGCGTGACACGCGGCGTATTGACGAAGAACCGACTGATGAACGAGCGCAAGCCACAGGATCGCCGCACGCACCAACACCTCATGCGCGTGCACGATGTTCCGTTTCGATGCCAGTGTGGGCTTGCTGAAGCGGCATGCCGCGGGGGCGGCCGCTCGTGTTGCAGCGTCGGTCAGCGTGCGCTCCGGTTGCGCATGCCGCGACGACGCGTTGCTCCGGCGATGCAGGTCAGAATCTCTTCCGGCTTTCGTGGAGCGGTGGACGACGTGACGCCTGACGACGCCACGACCTTCGATATATTTTTCGGAATATATCGATTTGTCACCAAACGGTAAACAATTATTCGGGTTCCTGTCGTCTTTCATCCACATGCGGCCAACGGCCTCGCGGATCGAATGCACGACACAGGCGGCCGTCACCGCACCGAAGCAAACACGGGGCCCACGCCGAAATCCAGCATAATCAGGCGGTTGAACGAGCGCCTCAACCGGCGTGCGAGCCCCGCACACGTTTGCGTCACCGTCCGGTTCATCGCCTGACCGCGCTCCACCGCCACGGACGCAGCCAGTCTGTGCCGGTCGCGTGCGCGGCGAATTGTGCAGGTGCAAGAAATCGAAGCAAGAACAAACGCGATGCGGCGCACATCATGGCGCCGGCAATCGCATCACGGACACCACCACGCCATCCCGCAGAAAACAGGACACCGACACATGGACCGAACCGAGCACATCAGCATCGAACAGACGAGCGGGCTGCCCGCCGACGAACTGGACCGGTGCGACTTCTCGTTCGACATCGCCTGGGAATTGAACGCGCCGTATCAGGACTTGCTCGATCTCCGCACACTACCGACGCGGCGCAAGCACTACGGCTTCGATCCGGCCGGCTGGGCGGACGAGGCGTCCGGCAAGACGGCGCTCTTTCGCGCGACGGCCGGCGGCCGGCTCGCCGGGTTCGTGGCCATCGGCCAGAGCTGGAACGGGATGGCCGAGATCGCGGAGCTGGCCGTCGATCGCCACTGCCGGCGGCAAGGCATCGGACAGTTGCTGCTGGCGACCGCCGAATCGTGGGCGCGCAGCCATGGGTTCGGCTTCATGCGGCTGGAAACGCAATCGAACAACATCGCCGCATGCAGCACGTATGCCCGTTCGGGCTTCGTGCTGGGCGGGCACGATCGCCTGCTGTATGCCGACGACGAGAACGACGGTGAAGTGGCGCTGTTCTGGTACAAGGACCTGCGCGACGGGCAGACCGCGCGGATTCGCACGGTCGACCCGGAATCGGTGCGGCCGGTGGGCTGACGCACGGCCGCCCGCGCTTCATGACCGAATCATTGCCGCTTTACGTCCGCGTCGCGACGATGAACAGGCGCGGGAACGGCAGCAGCACGGTGCCGTCGGCGAGCGCCGGATAGCCGCCCGGCCCCGCGATCCCGTCGCGATACTGCGAGAGAAACGCGGTGCGCTCGCCCTCGTCGAGCGCTGCGAGGAACGGCCGCAGCGCACTGCCCTTGAACCATTCGACGACCGCGTTGGCGCCGCCGCGCAGCGGGTGGTAGTAAGTCGTGCGCCATACGTCCACACGCGAGCACAGCGGCGACAGCAGCGCGTGGTAGTAGCGCGCGTCGAACCGCTCGGTGCGCGCCGCCCCCTTCAGCTTGTCCGCCCACGGCCCGGCCGCGGCGACTTCGCGCATCAGCCGGTGCGCGGGTTCATCGAGGTTGTCGGGCATCTGCACCGCGAGATGACCGCCCGGCGCGAGCCGGCCGACGAGCGCCGGAAACAGCGTGTCGTGCGCGGGCACCCATTGCAGCACCGCATTCGCGAGAATCAGGTCGTAGCCGCCCGGATCGTCCCAGGTGGAAATATCCACGACGTCGAAACGCAGGTCCGGCAGGCGCTTGCGCGCGGCATCGATCATGTCCGCCGACGCATCGATCCCGTGGACCGTTGCGTCCGGCGCACGTGCGAGCAGCGCCTCCGTCGAATTGCCGGGCCCGCAGCCGATGTCGATCGCGGTATGGATCGGCGTGTTCGGCACGGCGGCCAGCAGATCGCGGATCGGCCGCGTGCGCTCGTCCTCGAATTGCACGTACTGGGCGGCGTATCGATCGAGTGGGGTCGTCATGTCGTTTCTCCTGGTCGGCGTGGACGGCCTCGCCTTCTACGCGGATGGGATGCCGGCGGCCGTCGATGCACCGCATTCTGCGATCGTCACGGAGTTCAGTAAAATGAATTTAATATCGTGATTGATTCAAATCTCTGATGAAAATCGATACGCTCGGTGTCCAGGCCTTCGTCGCAATCGCCGACGGCGGCAGCTTCCGGCAGGCAGCCGAAACGCTGCACGTCACGCAAACAGCCATCACGCAGCGGCTGCGCAAGCTCGAAACCTTTCTCGGCGTCGCGCTGGTCGAGCGCACCACGCGCCGCACCACACTCACCGAAATCGGCCGGCGTTTCCTGCCGCAAGCGCGCCGGCTGCTGAACGAGCTGTCCGACGCGCTCACCGAAATTCGCGAAACCGGCCAGAGCCAGCGCGGCGACGTCACGATCGCGTGCGTGCCGACGGTCGGCGTGCAATACCTGCCCCGCATCCTGCGCGCCTTCTCCGCACACCGGCCGCACGATCGCGTGAAGATCCTCGATCACGCGTCGGCGTCGGTGCTGCAGGCCGTGCTGCATCGCGAGGCCGAGTTCGGCATCGGCATCGCCGGCGACCAGCATCCCGAACTGGTCAACGTCCCGCTGACGAGCGATCCGTACGTGCTCGTGTGCCGCGACGATCATCCGCTCGCGAAGCGGCGGCGCATTCGCTGGGCCGCGCTGCAGCCGCATCCGCTGATCTTCGCCGGCGAAGTGAGCGGCAATCGCGGGCTGCTCGACGGCGCGCTGAAGACGAGCGGTGTGTCGCTGCATTCGTTCTACGAAGTGCAGCGCAGCTCGACGGCGCTCGGGCTCGTCGCGGAAGGGCTCGGCGCGGCCGTGGTGCCGAAGCTCGCGATCCAGAAGAACGCGTATCCGATGATCCGCACGATCGAGCTCATTGAGCCGGCGGTGTCGCGCACGCTCGTGCTCGTCACGCGCAAGAGCGCGCAACTGTCGCCGGCCGCCCGTGCGTTGTACGACATGATCGTCGAGCAGGCGACACCCTGACGATAGTGTCAGGGGGTGGGTCACGAAGCAGCGCCTTCGGGGTAGTATCGCCACACGCGGTCGCAACGGCCGGTGCCTACCCGGCGCCGCGCGCGTCATGCCACCGCAGCAACGGCCGTTCCTCACCACCCCTGCACGGAGCACTGCATGGCCTATCGCAACTATCACAAGCGCAAGATTGCAGACCGGGAACTCCATCCCGAAACCCAGATGATGTCGTACGGCTACGATCCGTTCCTGTCGGAAGGATCGGTGAAGCCGCCCGTGTTCCTCACGTCGACGTTCGCGTTCCGCACGGCCGAGGACGGCGCCGAATTCTTCGACGTCGTGGCCGGACGCAAGCCTTCGCCCGAAGGCGAAGGCGCGGGCCTCGTCTACAGCCGCTTCAATCACCCGAACCTGGAGATCGTCGAGGATCGCCTCGCGCTGCTCGACGATTCCGAAGCGGCCGTCGTGACGTCGAGCGGCATGTCGGCCATCGCCGCGATCCTGCTGACGTTCCTGCGGCCGGGCGACTGCGTCGTCCAGTCCGTGCCGCTGTATGGCGGCACCGAGACGCTGATCTCGAAGTTCCTGCCCGAGTGGGGCATTCGCTCCGAAGTGATCGCCGACGGGCTGTCCACCAGCGCGATCCGCGCCGCGCTCGAAGCGGCCGCGCAAAAGGGCAACGTGCGGATGTGCTACATCGAGACGCCCGCCAACCCGACCAACGCGCTGTTCGACCTCGAAGGGCTGCGCAGCGAGATCGATGCGTTCGAGGCTCGCCACGGCTATCGCCCGCTGTCGGTCTGCGACAACACGCTGCTCGGGCCGCTGTACCAGAAGCCGTCGCGGCAAGGCATCGACCTGAGCGTGTACTCGCTGACGAAATACATCGGCGGGCATAGCGACCTCGTCGCCGGCGGCGTCACGGGCAGCCGCGCGCTGATCACGAAGATCCGCTCGATCCGCAGCACGCTCGGCTCGCAGCTCGACCCGCATTCGTCGTGGATGATCACGCGCTCGATGGAAACGCTCGTGCTGCGCATGCAGCAGGCCGCCCGCAGCGGCAGCGCCGTCGCTCGCTGGCTCGCCGACAATCCGCATCGGCCGGTGCGCGTGCTGCATCCCGAGCTCATCGACGATCCGGCCTACCAGGCCGTCTATCAGCGCCAGTGCACCGGGCCCGGCTCGACGTTCGCGTTCATCCTCGATGGCGGCCGCGAGCAGGCGTTCAGGTTCATCAACCACCTGACACTCTTCAAGTCCGCGGTCAGTCTCGGCGGCACGGAGTCGCTGATCTGCCATCCGGCATCGACGACGCATTCGGGCGTGCCGGCCGACGCGCGTGCGGCGGCGGGCGTGTCGGAGGGGCTGATTCGCGTGTCGGTCGGGCTCGAACATCCGGACGACCTGATCGCCGACCTGTCTTACGCGCTGGAGCATTGCTGATACACGTGGCATGCGCCCCGTGGCGGTTCGCACGGGGCGGCGCCGGGATGCCGGCGTTCGAGCCGCGTAATCGTGCTTACCGAAGGATCCGCACCATGAACACCACGCGGCATCGATACCTGATCAGCAATCTGCAACACGCGCCGAACGTGACCATGACGATCGTGCACACGCTCGACAAGCCGGACACCGCTTCCTACCGGTACTGCACCGGGCGCGTGACCGTCGAGCTCGACTACCCGGAAACGTCATCCGGATCGACCACCCAGGTCAGGAAATTCCCGTTCGACGGCAAATGGTTTCCACTGGATCAGCGGTCGTTCGAGATGCACGTCGGCGACTTCATCCTGCCGCCTGAATTGTGCCGTCAGGGCATCGGCACGCTGTGCTGGTCGGAGATCCGTCGAACGCTTCCCCTTCCATCTAGCTGCCCGTTCTTTCTCAGCGGCGGCCTCAGCGACAAGGATGCAACGATCACCGGCAAGATCCTCGGCAGGGAGCAGACGATCGACAACATCGCACGCCGCGACGCATTCTGGCGCCGCATGCTGGATCCGGCCACACCGACGTTCATATCCGACAAGAACGGCGAGGGGTCATTCAGAGGCCTGTTCGTCGATCCGGTCGCGCACCCCAGCTACGTGCCGAAGGCGATCGCCACGACGATCTGAGCACGCGACGCGAGGCGATCGAACCGGGTTACAGCACCTTCACCATGAACACGCGCGACGCGCCTTCCGGCTCGCACGGCACCTCGCCGAACGCTTCGTAGCCCTGCTTCCGGTAGAAATCCGGCGCCTGGAACGAGATCGTGTAGAGCACCGCACGCGCGCATCCGCGTCGTTTCGCTTCCGCTTCGGCCTCGCGCAGCAGCCGGCTGCCGAAGCCGCCGCCGCGCAGCGATTCGGGCAGGTAGAACAGATCGATGAAGAAGAGGCCGAGCGACGTGCGCCCCGTCAGGCCGCCCAGGATCTCGCCGGTCGCGGGATCGGTGACATACACGTCGAGCGCGGCCGCGTCGGCGCGCCCCGTCATCGCGTGATTGAATTCGCCGAGCTTGCGGCTGATGAAGTCGTGTGCGGCCGGCTGCCCGGTGTCGGTGAGCCGGATGGAAACGTCGGGTTGCGTTGTCATGGGGCGGGTTCGGTCGAAGGGAGAGTCCGCCGGGCATGCAACACCCGCGGCGGGAGTCGTACGACTATAGCGCGTCGGCGGGCATGCCGTGCTGGTACGCCCGCCGCCTTCGTCACGCATCACGCGGCCGGCCAGCCGCGTTCATGCCTTTGCCCCACGCCCCCTCTCACGCCACCGCGAACGCCGCCTTCATGTCCGCCACACGGCGCCGTTCGCGCGCGATCATCATCCGGTTCACGACGATCACGCCGATCGTCACCGCCGTGATGAACAGCGTCGCCAGTGCATTCATCTCCGGGTTCAGCCCCAGCCGCACACGCGAGAACACCACCAGCGGCAGCGTCGTCGAGCCCGGCCCGGAAAGAAACGCCGACAGCACCAGGTCGTCGATCGACAGCGTGAACGACAGCAGCCAGCCCGACAGCAGCGCCTGCGAGATCAGCGGCAGCGTCACCACGAAGAACACCTTCAGCGGCGTCGCGCCCAGATCGAGCGCGGCCTCTTCCAGCGACTTGTTCATCTCCTTCACGCGCGACTGCACGATGATCGCCACGTACGACACGCACAGCATCACGTGACCGATCCAGATCGTCACCATCCCGCGACCCTTCGGCCAGCCGAACA
>NZ_JAAGPB010000292.1:0-10945 GCF_017104585.1 Burkholderia sp. Ac-20392 | reverse complement strand
GATCCCCGGCGACCGCGAACACCTGCAGGTGCATCTGCGTCTGACCGACGGGTCGCCGCTGACGATCGACATTCATCCGATGTCGACGGTGCCGCTGTCGGGCTGGCTGCCGGTCGTGCTCGTGCTGCAGCTCGCGGTGCTGGCCGCATGCTGCTGGCTCGCGGTGCGGCTCGCGACGCGGCCGCTCAAGCAGCTCGCGCAGGCCGCCGATGCACTCGGCCCCGACCTGAAGGGCGAGCGGCTGAACGAGGGCGGGCCGTCGGAAGTCGCGCGCGCCGCCCGGGCGTTCAACGCGATGCAGGATCGCATCGCGCAATACATGGCCGAGCGCATGCAGATCCTCGCATCGATTTCGCACGACCTGCAGACGCCGATCACGCGGATGCGCTTGCGCGCCGACATGATGGACGACGACGCGCAGGGCGCGAAGCTGCGCCAGGATCTGCTCGAGATGGAGCATCTGGTGAAGGAGGGCGTCGCGTACGCGCGGACGCTGCACGGCACCGAGGAGGCCGCACGCCGCATCGATCTCGATGCGCTGCTCGACAGCATCGTGTGCGACTACACCGATGCGGGACAGGACGTTGTGCTGCACAGCCGCGCGCCGCTCGCGCTCGTCACGCGGCCGAAGGCGCTGCGGCGCATCGTCGGCAACCTCGTCGACAACGCGCTGAAGTTCGCGGGGGCGGCCGAGATCGACGTGCATGCCGCGCCGGACGGCGGCGCGGTGATCGCCGTGCTCGACCGCGGGCCCGGCATTCCGGACGATCAGCTCGACGCGGTGTTCGAGCCGTTCCGGCGCGTGGAGACGTCGCGCAACCGCGAGACGGGCGGCACGGGGCTCGGCCTCGCGATCGCGCGGCAGCTCGCGCTCGCAATGGGCGGCACGCTCACGCTGAACAATCGGACGGACGGTGGCGGGCTCGAGGCGCGGCTCACGTTGAGGAATGCGGGGTGATGGGGTGCATCAGCGGCGCGGTTTCAGGTTGGTGCTGAAACCGACGTTGACGTTAAGGCTGCGGTTTGCAACGTCACGCGCGTTGCAGATGCGCGTCGACGAGCGGTGCGAGCGTCTCCGCATGCACGGCCGCGAGATCGTGCCGGCCGCCATGCAGGACATGCAGCCGCGCATCGGGCAGCCGTTCGAGCAGGCGCCGGCCGGCCGCGATGGGGCTGATCGGATCGTTGTCGCCCCACAGCAGGAGTGTCGGCTGCGCGATGCGGCCGATATCCCGCGACAGGTCCGCCCGGAACGTCAGGAACCAGTCGGGAAGCTGCGGGTTGGCTTCCGCGAAACCGGTGCGCCAGTCCTGCGCACCGAGCCCAGCCATGTCGAGTCCGCCGGACGTGACCGTCAGCACGAGGTGCGTGATCAGTTCGGGCTTGTCGAGCGCGGCGCGCATCGCGATCACGCCCCCCATCGATTGCGCGATCACGGCGGTCGGCCGGTCGATCGTTTCCAGAACATGACGCACGAGACTGTCGAAATCGTCGACGGCCGGATCGCGCGGTGTGTCGCCGAAGCCCGGATAGCCGATGATCCGGCGCTCGGCCGGATGCTTCAGCAGATTGGCCAGCGGTTGCCAGAAGGCGGTGCTGCCCGATGCGCCGGGCAGGAAGATCAGTTGCGACGGAGCGGGCATGGCGGTTCGATTTCCCGGTGAATGAAGTGAAGCGGAAGGGTGAGCGGGGTGAGCCGCGCGCGTCAGCACCGGCCGGTGCGCAATGCGACGGTCCAGTCGTCGCGCCCGCGCGATGCGGCGGTGGCGGCCGCCGTGTGCCAGTCGTATTCGACCGCATGGAATTCGACGTTCCAGCCGGCCGCCGTGCGCGACACCATCGCATAGCGCGCATGCGGCGAGCCCGTCTCGATGCGATGCGGATGCGGCAGGTCGTCCGTGTACGCCTGCAGCCCGACGCTGCCCGGGTTGACGATCAGCCGGCCGTCGTCGAGCCTGGCCGTCCGCGGGATATGCGTGTGGCCGCACAGGATCAGCGACGCCGGTTCGTCGCCCGCGCGCTGTGCGATTTCATCGGGCGTGGCCGCGCGGCAGCCGTCGGGCGTGACCGTTTCGAGGAAATAGACGAGGTCGCTGTCGGGCGTGCCGTGCACCATCAGCACGTCGTCGCCGAGCGTCATGCGCTCGGGCAGCGCGGCGATCCAGTCGAGATGATCGGCGCGCAGCGTGTCGTGCGCCCAGCGATCCGACAGCCGCATCGATTCGCGATCGCCGGTGAGCAGTTGCCGTTCGTGATTGCCCTTGATGGTCGGCAGGTCGAGCGCGATCAGGCGGTCGGCCGTTTCGGGCGGATGGAGCGCGCCGGACAGGATGTCGCCGAGATTGACGATCACGTCGGCGCCGCGGCGGCGGACGTCGTCGAGCACCGCGTCGAGTGCGGCGAGGTTGCCGTGGATGTCGGACAGCGCGGCGATTTTCATGGCGGATCGTCGAGAAGGGGAACGGCGATTGTCGCCAATTCGGCACAGGCCGTCCAACGGCGTGCGTAGGCGAAGAAGCTGTGAGCGGTGGTACGTGAAGCCGCGGGTCGCGCGTCAGTCGGTCGCGAGGCGCGCGTACATCGCGAAATCGCCCGGCGTGCCGCGCACCATCTTGTAGGCGCGCAACAGCCCTTCATAGCGATAGCCGCACTTCTGCAGCACGCGCGCGGAGCCTTCGTTGCTGGTCAGCACGACGGCCTGCATGCGCACGAAGCCCTCAGCGAACGCCCATTCGGTGACGGCCTCGCACAGCGCGCTCGCGATCCCGCGCCCCCAGTGCGACGGCGCGAGATCGTATGCGATCTCCGCCGAGCGGTTCACGGTCGATACCGTATGCAGGCCGATCGTTCCGGCAAGCGCGCCCGATGCGTCGTCGATCACGGCGAGCCGCCGGACCGAGTCGGGGTCCGTCGATTCGATGGTGTCGAACAGCGGCAGCAGATCGTCGGGCGAGCGCAGGTTCCAGCTCGTGTGGCGGAATACGTCGGGGTTCGTCAGGTACGCGTACCACGCGTCGAGGTCGGCGCGTTCGATCTGGCGGAGTGACAGGCCGGCAAAGCCGGAGGAGGGCGGTGCAGCGATTTTCATCGGAATCGGCTCCTATGCCGCATGACGCCGGTACAGCGCCAGCGACCCGGCGAGCGCGAGCAGCATCGCGCCGCAGGTGCGTTCGAGCCACAGCGCCCCCGCGCGCTTCAGCAGCCGCACCGCGCGCGCGCCGAGCAACGCGTAACCGAACATCACGACCCCGTCGAGCAGCGCGAACGTGACCGCGAGCGCGACGTATTGCGGCGCGAGCGGCGCGGACGGATCGAGGAACTGCGGCAGGAAGGCGGAGAAGAACAGATAGCCCTTCGGGTTCGTCACCGCCGTGAGGAAACTCTTCGCGAAGATCGACGCGTTGTGCCGGGAAGACGCAGCGCCACCATCCGCGACGGCGACGTCGAGCGCCCCCTTCGACATCAGCAGCCGGATCCCGACGTACGCGAGATACGCGGCGCCGAGCCACTTCACCACCGAGAACCAGAACGCCGACGCCATCAACAGCGCGCCGAGGCCGAGCGCGACCGCGACGATCAGCACGAAGTCGGACAGCATCGCGCCCGCGAAGCCGTAGGCTGCACGGCGCACGCCGTAGCGCGAGCCATTGGTCAGCGCGAGCAGCACGGTCGGGCCGGGTGTCGCGATACCGACGAACGCAACGGCGGCGAAGATCAGCAGGGTCGTTTCATGCATGAAGGCACTCCCGATGGATGGCGCGCGTTCGATTATCGGTTGCGCCCACCCGGGCTGTACAGGTGCGACGCGCTGCGCACAGGGCGGTCCGCTCGACTATCTCAATTTTGGCAAGAAACTGTTTTCATTATTCCGCTTTCGATCGGAACCGGTTCCATCTACCATGGCGGCCGCAGTGGGCATGCCCGCCGCGTCGTCGCGCGCGGACGCGCCGGCCTCGCACCGCCGGCCGATCTCGCCGCCCGCGCGCTACTCGCAACTGACAGCCAGAACAACGGGTTCACCGCCCGGAGACACGACAATCATGAACAAGCAACTGATCGCAGCCCCGCTGCTGCTCTCGCTCGCAGGCATCGCCGCCGCGCAAAGCTCCGTCACGCTGTACGGCATCGTCGATGCGGGCGTCACCTATCGCAGCAACGAACGGGTCGGCTCCGCGGGCGCGTACACCGGCCATTCGAGCGTCGGGCTCACGACCGGCAACCTGTCCGGCAGCCGCTGGGGCATCAAGGGTTCCGAGGATCTCGGCGGCGGGATGCGCGCGCTGTTCGTCCTCGAGAACGGCTTCGACATCACGAACGGCACGTCGGGGCAGGGCGGCCGCCAGTTCGGCCGCCAGGCGTTCGTCGGCCTCGGCAGCGACCGCTACGGCACGGTCACGCTCGGCCGCCAGTACACGTCGCTCGACGATTTCGTGAGCCCGGTCGGCCCGTCGTCGTACATCGGCGGCTTCGGCGCGCACCCGGGCGACATCGACGACCTCGACCAGACCGCGCGTGTCGACAGCTCGATCAAGTACACGAGCGCCAACTACTCGGGCTTCACGTTCGGCGCGCTGTACGGCTTCGGCAGCCAGCCGGGCAGCATGAAGCAGCGCAACACGTGGAGCGTCGGCGCGGCGTATGCGGCGGGCCCGCTGCGCGTCGGCGTCGGCTACGAACGGTCGGACAACAGCAAGACGGGCGCGACGGACCCGACGGCCGGCAAGTGGCAGAGCACCGACGACGGGCTGTTCAACTCGTCGATCAACGAAGGCTACGCGAGCGCGCAATCGCAGCAGATCATCGCGACGGGCGCGACCTACGACTTCGGTTCGGCCGTCGTCGGCGTGAACTACAGCAACGTGCAGTACCGCAGCGGCGGCCAGTCGCTGTTCACGGGCCACGCGACGTTCAACGTCGCGGGTGTGTTCACGCGCTGGAACGTGCGCCCGCAGACGCAACTGTTCGCGGGCTACAGTTACACGCGCGGCAGCGATGTCGACGGCGTGGACGACCGCGCGCAGTATCACAACGTCACGCTCGGCGCCGTCTACGACCTGTCGAAGCGCACCAGCGTGTACCTGCTCGGCGCGTACCAGCACGCATCGGGCATGACGCTCGACGCGCTCGGCCGGCCGGTGGCCGCAACCGCGTCCGTCTCGGACAAGGCGAACGGCCACTCGTCGGATTCGCGCTCGCAGGCCATCGTCAGCCTCGGCCTGCGCCAGAAGTTCTGACGCATCTATATCGTTGCGGACGCAACGTTGCCCGCAGCCGATGCCGGCAGCGTTGCACCCATGCTCCTATACTGTCGCCTCCTTTCCTGGAGGAGACGACATGACCCGAACGCATTCCGCGAGCTGTCTGTGCGGAACCGTCACCGTGACGCTGCGTGGCGAGCCGGCGGCGCGCGCGAACTGCCATTGCGCGACCTGCCGCGATTTCTACGGCACGCCGGTGCTGTCGGCGACTGCGTGGGCACCCGAGCAGGTGGCCGTCGAAGGCGCTAGCGCGACGTTCCCGCATCCGGCGAAGTCGATGTCGCGCACGTACTGCGCGTCGTGCGGCGAGATCGTGTTCGGCACCAACCGGCTCGGCATGCGCGTCGTGCCGAACAGCCTGGCCGCGCGTGCGCATGGCGGGCAGTTGCCCGGCGACCTGCAGCCGACGATGCACCTGTTCTACCGGCACCGCGTGATCGACGTCGTCGACGCGCTGCCGAAATTCCTCGACGGCTGGGACGGCCCGACGCTCGACGACGCGAGCTGAACGATCGCCGCCGCGTGCCGGCATGGCCGGCGCGCGGTCGTTTGGTGTTCTCCGCCGTATCCCGCTTTCCTCTCCCTTTCTCCCTTTCTCCCGCCGCATGCCGCATGCCGCTGCGCTGAATCGCACGACGCGATTACGCCGGATATTATTTTTTCTCTTTCATTTCAATTTCGATTTGTAATCATCGAGCCCATTTCCGGGTAATGAAAAAGGCAATGCGGGCATTTCAGAAAAAATGACGCATCCGCATTGAGCGACCCGGAAGAAAATGCCGGGGAAAAGCACCGTAGTCGTGCGGCCGGCAAGCCGTTTCGGCGCGGTGAGCGGGTTTGCCCATCGTTGACGGAAAAGCGCCGGACGGCAAAAAGAACGGAGTGAATAATTCGTGATGACGGCGAATGCGCTTTAGCTGGAATCACCAATATTTCATGTGCCGCGATTTACAGTGTCGACAATTGAACGTTCGGGAGCATTATTCATGTCAATGAAACAAATTCGGGCGGCGTTGCTGGGAATGTGCATGGCAATGCTGGCGCCGGCGAGTCACGCGCAGGTGCAATACTCGACCGACTGGCTCGCGAACACGTACGGCACGCTGGCCCAGCACGTGGGCAATGCAGCGCGCTCGATGTGGGTCGCGCCCGAGGGCGTGATCTACACGTCGTCGCGCTGGGACGAGAACGCGGGCGGCGTCGCGCTCTACCAGAACGGCCAGCCGATGGGCACGATCGGCATCCACGACGAATTCCAGGGCGGCGCGATTACCGGCAACGCGACGTCGATCTTCGTCTCGCTCGGCTACAACCGCAACTTCGGCAGCGGCTCGGTGGGCCGCTACAACCGCAGCACGAACCAGCGCGACCTGCGCATCCCGGTCAGCACGTGGACGGGCCTCCCGAACCCGGACGTGATCACCGGCCTCGCGACGGCCGGCAACCTGCTGTACGCGAGCGATTTCTACGGCAACCGTGTGCGCGTCTATACGACCGACGGTGTCTTGCAGCGCGACATCGGCGTGACCGGGCCCGGCGCGCTGGCGCTCGACGCGGCCGGCAACCTGTGGGTCGCGCGCATGAGCGCGGGCGTGGTCGTGCAGTACAGCGCCACCGGCACGCTGATGAACACGATCCAGATGGCGGCCGGCGCGCGGCCGTCGGCGCTGTATTTCGATGCGTCGACGGGGCAGTTGCTGGTGGGCGACCAGGGCCCGGACATGAACATCAAGATCTACAGCCTCGCCGGGTTGCCGCAGCAGATCGGCACGTTCGGCGTGCAGGGCGGCTATCTCGACACGACCTCGGGCATCAAGGGGCAGGTCGGCGACAAGCGCTTCACGCGCGTGGTCGGCATCGGCAAGGATTCGGGCGGCAACCTGTACGTGCTCAACAACGCGTGGGGCGGCGGCTGGGATCTCGGGCGCAACGGCAGCACCGACCTGCATTCGTACAGCCCGACGGGCGCGCTGCAATGGAAGCTGCAGGCGCTGAACTTCGAGGCGATCGCCGCGCCCGACCCCTCGACCGACGGCGCGTTCTTCTACAGCGGCAACAACGTGTACACGGGCTCGGCGGGCGGCACGTTCGTCGCGAACACGGTCGACCCGTTCACCTATCCGAAGGACCCGCGCCTCGACATGAACGACTACCAGCGCGGCCAGCACTTCGGCCAGCTCGTGACGGTCGGCGGCAACCGGATTCTCGTCGCGTCGGGCCAGAACCCCGGCAACTTCAATTTCTATTACTTCACGCCGGCGACCGGCTATATCGCGAATCCGGCCGGCTCGCTGCCGGGCAAGCCGTTCAACACGTCGCTGCAGGTCACGACCGGTTTCGACATCGATGGCAACGGCGACGTGTGGGCCGGGCTGAACGGCTCCAACGTGATTACCCGTTACCCGATGACGGGCTTCGATGCGACCGGCAAGCCGTCATGGGGCAAGCCGGTGACGACGCCCGTGCCGAGCACCGTGGCGCCGACGACGCGCATCCTCTACCAGGCGGACAGCGACACGATGATCCTCGCGCAGGGCCTCGCGAACAACTGGGACTGGACTGCGATGAACGGGCACATCGAGGTCTATCACGGCTGGAAGAACGGCAACACGACCGCGCCGAACCCGGTGATCAACCTGACCAGCGCGAACCCGAAATCGATCGCGGCGGCCGGCCACTACCTGTTCGTCGGCTACGTGCACACCGTGCCCAACGTCGACGTGTTCGATCTCAACACGGGCGCGCTCGTGACGACGCTGACCAACTCGAACACGTCGGCGATGGACGTCGGCAACGACGTCGACTCGATGTACGGGATCCGCGCGTACCTGCGCTCGACCGGCGAATACGTGATCACGAAGGACAACTACAACGGCACCAGCATGATCGTGTATCGCTGGCATCCGTGAACGCGCAGACAGCGAGGGCAGCGCAAGCCGTGCGGGCCGGATGGCCTGCACGGCGTTCGCATCACGGCGCGCCGAGCACGCGCCCGTTCACGCTGAGCCCGTACATCGAATCGGCCGAATCGTGGAATTTCGCGCGCGTGTCCTGCACCGAGCCCGTGAAGCGCGGGTCCTGCGGACGTTCGTGGCTGTCCATGAAGGTCGCGACGTCCCACGCCTCCTGATCGGTCAGCGTGCCGCCGAGCCCGAGCGGCATGTTGGCCTTGATGAAGCCAGCCGCATTGCGGATGTCGCCCATCCCTGCGCCCCAGTTGAACGAACGCGCGCCCCACAGCGCCGGGAAGACCGCCTTGCCGCCGCTCGACTGCCCCTGGCCGTCCGCGCCGTGGCACAGCGCGCAGTGCTGCGTGTAGACGGCGGCGCCGCGCGCATAGTCGGCCTTCTGCGCGGGCGGCGGCAGTTTCAGGAATCCCTGCCCCGGCAGCTTCGTGCCGACCGGCGCGCCCTTCGCGAGCCAGTACGAATAGGTCTCGAGTGCGACGAGGATCGGGTCGCCGGCCGGCGGCGCCTTGCCGTTCATGCTGTAGCGGAAGCATCCCTGCAGGCGCTCGGCGAATGTGTTCACGTGGCCGTTCTTGCTGCGGTACGCCGGATACAGCAGGTACGCGGCCCACATCGGGCTCGAATCGGGCCGGCGGCCCGCGTCGAGGTGGCAGCTCGCGCAGGTCAGCTTGTTGCCGACGTACTTGCCCGCGAACTCGGGCGTGTGCAGGAAGATCTGCTCGCCGAGCTTCACGGTCTTGCCGAACTCGTCGGCGGGTATCGCGGATTCGGCGGGCGGCGCGAAGGGTTTGGCGGCCGTCGCCGTCACCGTTGCGGCAGGCGCGGGTGCGGAAGCGGCGGCCGGTGCGTCCTGCGGGTCGGCCGCGAACGCGAGCGCGTATTCGCGCCCGAGCCCGCCGCCCGCGCCGGTGATGATGACGGTGCGTCCGTTACAGATTCCCATGTTCATGCCTCTTGGATCGTGAAAGATGGCGCGCTCACAGGCGCTCGATGATCGTGACGTTCGCGAGGCCGCCGCCTTCGCACATCGTCTGCAGCCCGTAGCGGCCGCCCGTGCGCTCCAGCTCGTGCAGCAGCGTCGTCATCAGCCGTGCGCCGGTCGCGCCGAGCGGATGGCCGAGTGCGATGCCGCCGCCGTTCGGGTTGGTCTTCTCATGCGGGAACCGTGTATCGGCGAGCCACGCCTGCGCGACCGATGCGAACGCCTCGTTCATCTCGACGACGTCGATCTGCGACCAGTCGAGGCCGGCCTTCACGAGCGCGGCCTTCGTCGCGGGGATCGGCGCGGTGAGCATCCACAGCGGATCGTCGCCGAGCACGCTCAGGTGGTGAATGCGTGCGCGCGGCGTGAGGCCGTAGCGCTTCAACGCATCCTCCGACACGATCAGCAGCGCGGCGGCCGCATCGCAGGTCTGGCTCGCGACGGCAGCCGTCAGCGAGCCGCCCGGCGTCAGCGGTTCGAGCGTTGCCATCTTTTCGAGCGACGTGTCAGGACGTGGCGTCTCGTCGTGCATCACCCCTTCGAGCGGCACGATTTCCCGCTTGAAATGCCCGGCCTCGATCGCCGCAACCGCACGGCGGTGGCTTTCGAGCGCATAGCGCTCCATCGCATCGCGCGACAGGTTCCAGTGATCGGCGATCCGCTGCGCGGCGACGAACTGCGACACCGGCGCATCGCCGAAGCGCGCGCGCCAGCCGGTGCTGCCCGAGAACGGGTCGTTGAAGCCGAGCGGCGCCGCGCAGGTCATCGCGGACGAGATCGGGATCTGCGTCATCGTCTGCACGCCGCCGGCCACCACCACATCCTGGACACCGCTCATCACCGCCTGCGCGGCGAAATGCACGGCCTGTTGCGACGAACCGCACTGGCGGTCGACCGTCACGCCCGGCACCTGCAGCGGCAGCCCGGCCGCGAGCCAGCAGGTGCGCGCGATGTTGCCCGCGAGCGGGCCGATCGTGTCGACGCAGCCGAACACCACGTCGTCGTATTCATCGGCGGGAATCGCGTTGCGCTCGACCAGCGTCTTCAGCACGAAGCCGCCGAGGTCCGCCGCATGCACGTGTGCGAGCCCGCCCTTGCGGCGGCCGGTCGGCGTGCGCAGCGCGTCGACGATATAGGCTTGTTTCATCAGTTCAATTCCTCGAGGTCGAAGGTCTGCGCGGGGCCGATCGGCAACGCGTCGCCGAGGATCGCGTCGGCCACGCGGGCCTTGTGGAATGTGCTGTCGCCCCAGCTGCCGGAGAGCGCCCAGATGCGTTTCATGAAGATCTGCAGGTCGAGCTCCCACGTGTAGCCGATCGCGCCGTGCACCTGCATCGAGTGGCGTGCGGCGAGCTGTGCGGCCGACGTCGCCGCGAGCTTCGCGTGCGACACGAACACCGCGCGCTGCGGGTGATCGTCGGCGATCGCCTGTGCGGCGCGTGCGACCACCGGCCGCGCGAACTCGTAGCGGATCGCGACATCGGCGAGCAGATGCTTGAGCGCCTGGTACGAGCCGATCGCCTTGCCGAACTGCTTGCGCTGCGCGCTGTAGTCGATCGCGACGTCGAGCACGCGCTGCGTGAGGCCGAGCAACTGCGCGGCGACCGCGAACGCGCCGTGGTCGAGCGCGCGGTTCAGCAGCGGCGCGGCTTCGTCCGCGCTCGCGATGCGGGTGGCGGCCGACGGTTCCCAGTCGAGCGTGAACAGCCGCCGCGACGGGTCGACGCTGTCGACCG
>NZ_JAAGPB010000291.1:0-10813 GCF_017104585.1 Burkholderia sp. Ac-20392 | reverse complement strand
GCGGGTGGTCGCGGCCGGGCCCGGTTTCACGATTTCGGCCGAGGGCAGCGCGCTGGCAAGTGCGGCGCCCGGCCAGTCGGTGCGGGTGCGGATGGCGGCGGGCCAGATCGTCACGGCGATCGTCAAGGACGCCGGCACCGTGGAAATTCCGCTGTAGGGGCGGATCCCGCCCCAAGAATGTAAAGAATTGTTTATTCGGGGCATTTCGGGCTCGCGATGCTAAAGTTCGGGCCGACCCGGCCGTTATCTGGGTCAAACCGAACAGGAAACCCATCGTGAAGATCGATTCCACTCCGAACCCGAGCCCCCTGGCGCCGACCGGCAACGGCGCGACCCGTGCGCAATCCGGCGCGGCCTCGTCCTCGTCCGCACAGGCGGCCGACGCGGGGTCGACCGGCGGTGACACGACCGTGAACCTGTCGGGTCTGTCCGGCCAGTTGCGTTCGGTATCCGCGTCCGGCGGCGATATCGACACGGGCCTGGTCCAGTCGATCAAGGACGCGCTGAACAACGGCACGCTGACGATCGATGCGAACAAGATCGCCGACGGCGTATTGAATACTGCCCGCGAGTTGCTGCAGCAGCAGCGCCCGGGCAGCTGAAGCCGGCCTCGCGAGGCCGGTCCCCCGGTTTGCCGGCGCATAACCGCGCCGGCGCGACGAGCATGACGCGATGAGAGAAGAGCTGCTGGCCACGGTCAACGACGAACACGCGACGGTCGAGGCGTTCGCGTCTCTGCTCGCGTACGAGGAAAAGGCGCTGACGATGGCGCAGCCGCTCGAGATGCTGCCCGGGATCGTCGAAAAGAAAAGCGAGCTGATCGATCGGCTCGCGCAACTCGAACGCACGCGCGACACGCAGCTTTCCGCCCTCGGCTTTCCGTCCGGCAAGAAGGGCATGGACCAGGCCGCCGAGCGCGATGCCCGCCTCGCCGGCCGCTGGCAGTTGCTGCAGCAGTCCGCCGAACGCGCGCGCCAGGCCAATGCGAACAACGGGATGCTGATCCGGATCCGGATGGACTACAACGAGCGCGCGCTCGCGGTACTGCGCTCGGCGCCCGCGCCGGCCGGCGTCTACGGCCCCGACGGGCGCGTGTCGGCACTCACGCGCTGAAGCACTGACCGACTGATTGGCGGCACGACGCCGCCACCGTACTTTCCGCCTCTCGCCGCCGTTCGCGGCACCTCACGTTTCGACAGACCGGGCCCGAGCCCGGCACCCACGGTCCCTTCCGATACACGGCTGCGCAGCCGCGCGCCGTCCCGTTACAACAATCAGAAGAGGGCCGCATGCCATATTTCCGCATTCCGTTTTCATCCCGCGTTGCCGCCGTTTCCGCCGTCGCCGCACTGGGCGCCGTGTTGACGCTCCCCGTCGCGCAGGCCGCCGGCCCCGCGCCGCTGCCTACGCCGACGGGCGACATGTCGCTGTCGCCGGCCGGCCCCGATGTCGTGCCGCCGGCCGCCTCGAGCGCGCCTGGCACGACGCCGCGCGCGGCGCGCCGCGGATCCGACACCTACACGTACCTGCGCTGCTGGTACCGGATCGACGCGGACCCGCTCAAGCCGGCCGCAACCTACGAATGGGCGCGCAACCCTGCCGGCGGCGACTGGTATCGCGTGTCCGGCTACTGGTGGGCGGACGGCATCACGCAGTGGAAGAACATGTTCTACAGCACGACGACGCAGGACGCGCTCGCCGACGTGTGCCACAAGACGCTGGCCGCGAAAGGCATCAAGACCGACCTCGTGCAGGCGGTTGCGGCCAACAACGCGCTGTCGTTCAACTACACGGTGTGGACCATCGACGCCGCGCAGCAGGACGCGCGCGTCAACAAGCTGATCGTGTTCGGCGACAGCCTGTCCGACACGCAGAACATGTTCAACGCGAGCCAGTGGAAGCTGCCGAACGGCACGAGCTGGCAGGCGGGACGCTTCAGCAACGGCCCGGTGTGGGCCGAATATCTCGCGAACGCGCTGCGGCTGCCGTTCTACAACTGGGCGATCGGCGGTGCGGCGACCGACCAGTACCTCGTCGTGCCGGGCCTCGTGCAGCAGATCGACTCGTGGCGCGAATACATGGATCGCGCGCCGGACTACCGGCCCGCCAACACGCTGTTCGCGGTGTTCGCGGGCGGCAACGATCTGGTGAACTACGGGCGCTCGCCCGAGCAGGCGGCGAATGCGGTGCGCGACAGCCTCGAGCGGCTCGCCGCGGCTGGCGCGACGCGGATCATGCTCGTCACGCTGCCGGACGTGTCGCGCGCGCCGGTGTTCGCGACCCGCACCGACACCGCGAGCGTCGCCGCGCAGGTCAAGGACTACAACCAGCGCCTCGCCGACGCGGCCGCCGCGCTGCGCGCCCGCTACGGCGCGACGCTGCGGCTCGAGGTGTTCGATGCGTATGCGCTGTTCGACGACCTGCTGAGCCATCCGGCCCAGTACGGCTTCGACGACGCGAAGCGTTCATGCCTCGACATCCCGAAACCGTCGTCGCTCACCTACCTGTCCGCGCAGACGCCGCGTGCGGACTGCCGCGATCCGGCGCGCTTCGTGTTCTGGGACACGCTGCACCCGACCACGCGCACGCACGCGTGGCTCGCCGAGCGGATCGCGCCGTTCGTGCGTGCACGCCTGCTGAACTGACCGGCGCGAGCGGCCGTGCTTACAGCAGCGGACACGCGGTGACCTGCGTGCCGCGTTCGACGCACAGCCGCTCGTAGTCGCGCAGGTACGCGCGCTCGTCGTCGTCGAGCAGGTCGAGATCGATCAGGTCCCAGTCGTAGCCGACCGTCACGATGTTCTCGAACGTGACGGTATCCGGCTGCGCGTCGTCCCGGTGGATGATCACGATGTTCTCGATCCGCACGCCGCCCTTGCCCGGCACGTAGATGCCCGGCTCGACCGAAATCACCGCATTCGGCACGAGCCCGTACTTCGCGCCCGGTGCGAACCGCACGCCGCCCTCGTGCACGTGAATCCCGACGCCGTGCCCGGTGCCGTGGCCAAAATCGTGGCCGTGGTCGCGGCACACCTGCCGCACGACCGCGTCGACGTCGCCGCCCTTTGCGGTGCTCGGGAAGCGCGTGACGAGCCCCTTGATGCAGGCCTTCAGCGCGACCGTGTAGATCTCGCGCTGCCACGGCTGCGCGACCGTATCCGGGTCGGTCCGGCGCAGCACCACGCGCGTGCAGTCCGTCGCGAAGCCGGCTTCGTAATAGGCGCCGCTGTCGAGCAGCACGAGTTCGCCTTCCGTCAGCTCGACGTCGGCGCTCGCCGCCGTGTAATGCGCGAACGCGCTGTTCGCGCCGTTCGCCGCGATCGACGGAAACGTCAGCGCCACCGCCGAGCGTGCGCCGTACGCGTCGTTGATCGTGCGCGCCAGGTCGTATTCGGTGTGGCGCGTGCCCGGCTCGCCGGCCTTCGCCCAGCGCATCGTCTCGGCGATCGCCGCGGAGCTGCGCGCGAACGCGTCGCGGAACCGGTCGAGCACCGCCGGTGTCTTGCCGGCCCGCATCGCCTCGACCGGGTTGAAGTCGGCATGCCGCGCGTGCGGCCATACCCGCTTCACCGCGTCCACGAGCGCGCAATTCACCGATTCGAAGCCGTAGCACACGTGCTCGACGTCGAACTGGGCAAGAAAGCGCTCGAGCGCCGCGACATCGCGCCGGATCACGTGCAGCGCCGGATACGACGCGAGCGTGACCTCGCAGCGGTCGCAGCCTTCGGGCAGGAACAACGCCACCTGCCCGCCGACCGCGAACAGGAAGCCGAGGTGCGACGACGCATTCGGGATGTGATAGCCGCGGCTGTTCAGCAGATACGCGAGGTCGTCCGACGCGCAGGAGAAAAACGCCGTCTTGCCGTCCGGCGCGCCGGTCTGCGCGGCGAGCTGACGGTTCAGCATGTCGAGGTTCTGCGCGACGCTCAGGCCGGTCGCCGATTCCGGCACTTCGAAGATCGGCCGCTCGACGACCCAGCCCGGCAACGCGATCGCGCGATCGATTTCCCGGTCGGCGAGGCTCGTCCAGTCGAGCGACGCGGCCTGCGTCTGTTCGAACAGACGATCGCGCTGCCCGACGCTGATCCGCAGCGCATCGTAACCGACCCGTGCGAGCCGGCTGCCGTGCGCGACCAGCCAGTCGGCCATCGCCTGCCAGATCGTGACGTTCATCCCGAGCTTCTCGATGCGCACGCGCGCCGGATCGCACTGCTGCTCGGCCTGCAGGTGATAGCGGCCGTCGACGAACAGCACGAACGGGGGCAGATCGAGCGCCTGCGCGGTCGCCGCGCTCAGGAAGATCCCGCAGCCGGCCGAGCCGTCGAAACCCGACACCGCGTAGCGCGGATTGTTGGCGAGCGGCAGGTACTCGGTCACGTATTCGTCCTGCGACGTGACCAGCACCGCGTCGAGCCGCGCGGCCTCGAGCAGGCGCGACAGGCCGGCCTGGGTGTCGGCGACGGACGCGTCGTACGGGGGAAGGCCGGAGAAGCTGTATTTCAGTCGATCGATCATCGGAAGCCCGTTATGCATTGTTGTCGGCGGCCGGCGGTGACGCGGCGGGGTGCAGGCCCGGGGCGGGCCTGACGCGGCACGGCGCCGCTGCAGGTGGCCGCGCGGTCCGGCGCAGCACGGCACCGGGCCGCCGTGCCGTTCCGGCAGCAGGCCTTGAAAAAAATTTCGTCCCACTTAACTTTTTTTGATACTCGCGACAGAATCTAGAGCACGCCGAAATTGAGGTCAAGCTAAAATTTTCGTAGGGCTAAAATCGGCGCGGCGCCTGCGCATCCCGGCACAACGGGAATTCATCCGGCGAAACCGCGCGGTACAATTCGCCGGCATCGCCGTCCCGACGGCCGTGCTTCGTGCGATGCGCGGAATTCCCTGTCCGGCGGCTGCACCGCCCGTCCGCTCGCCTCCCGACTCGTTGTCACGAAAGAGATTCATGGATTCAGACATCATGCGTATCGGCCAGCGCATTCGCCGCCTGCGCCGGGAAGCGAAGAAGACGCTGCTGGAAGTCGCGACCGAGGCGAAACTGTCGGTCGGGTTCCTGTCCCAGGTCGAGCGCCACCTCACGGGCATCTCGCTGTCGTCGCTCGTCAACGTCGCGAAGGCGCTCGACGTGCCGCTCGGCGCGCTGATCGACCAGCCGCGCCAGGCGCAGCCCGATTCGCACGAAGGCCGCCGCAAGCCGTACGCGCTCGACGCCACGTCGCAGTGGTACGAACGCCTCTCCACCACGTTCGACGGCAGCCAGATCAACGCGCTCAAGGTGCAGATGATGGAAGGCTACCGCTCGGAATGGGTCGCGCACGGCGGCGACGAGTTCGTGTACGTGCTGGCCGGCCGGATCTGCTACACGGTCGGCAAGAAGGATTACCCGCTGTCGCCCGGCGACTCGCTGCACTTCGATGCGCGCAAGCGGCATCGGGTCGCCAACGTGGGCGACGGGCCGGCCGAGGTGATCGCGGTCGGCACGCTGCCGCTGTTCGACGACCGTGGCGCCGGGTTCGTGTCCGCGACGATGGACCTCGGGAAACCGGCGCCCGTCGCGCGTGCGACGCCGGGCGAGCCGCGCGTGAGCCGTCGTGGGTCGGCGCCCAAGCGGGCAGAGCGCGATCGTGACGCCGGCGCGGCAGGAAAGGAAAAGAAGGCCGCGGCCAAGCCGCGCGCATCCGCCGGCAAACGTCCGGCAGCCGCCAAGCCGGCGCGCAAGAAAAAGTCGTAACGGTTGTCGGGAGGCAGGCGCGCGATGCGCGCCCTTGCCCCTATTCGCCGATCTCGAGCGCCTGTGCGACGGCCTCGATCCGTGCGCGATGCACGGCTTCCTTGATCTTCTCCGTGTCGTTGCCGATGCCGCGCGCGATCGCGCCGGCATCGACGCTGCGCGCGGCCGCGAGCGCGACGCGCAGCCGCTCGGCCTGCGGATACGGCTGCGCTTCGAGCCCGAGCCGCCCACGCGCATCCGATTCGCATGCCTGCAGCATCTCGGCGAAACGCGCCGGCTTGCGCAGCGCGTCGCTGCGCTCGAACAGTCGCACCAGCGCGGCCGCGCCCATCTCCATCACGCGATGCAGGTTGCCGTGCTCGCGTGCAACCACGAGCGCGAGATCGCGGCACTCGTTCGGCACGCGCAGCCGCTCGCACATCGGCTTGAGCAGGTCGACGCTGCGCCCCTCGTGGCCGACGTGACGCGGCAGCACGTCGGCAGGCGTCGTCGCCTTGCCGAGATCGTGCGTGAGCGCCGCGAAGCGCACCGGCAGCGAGTAGCCCTGCTTCGCCGCATAGTCGACGACCATCATCACGTGCACGCCCGTGTCGACTTCCGGGTGGTAGTCGGCGCGCTGCGGCACGCCCCACAACGCATCGACTTCCGGCAGGATGCGCGCGAGCGCGCCGCACTCGCGCAGCACCGCGAACATCCGCGACGGCTTCGCCTCCATCAGCCCGCGCGCGATTTCCTGCCACACGCGCTCGGGCACCAGCGCGTCCACCTCGCCCGCATCGACCATCCACCGCATCAGCGCGAGCGTTTCGTCCGCGACCGTGAAATCCGCGAACCGCGCGGCAAAGCGCGCGATGCGCAGGATCCGCACCGGATCCTCGACGAACGCATCGCTCACGTGCCGGAACACGCGCGCGCGCAAGTCGGCCTGCCCGTCGAACGGATCGATCACCGGCCCGACCAGGTCGCCCTCCGGGCTCACCTCGCGCGCCATCGCGTTGATCGTCAGGTCGCGCCGCGCGAGATCCTCGTCGAGCGTCACGTCCGGCGCGTAATGGAACTGGAAGCCGTGATAGCCGGCCGCCGTCTTGCGCTCGGTGCGCGCGAGCGCGTACTCTTCCTGCGTCCGCGGATGCAGGAATACCGGGAAATCCTTGCCGACCGGCCGGAAACCCTGCGCGGCCATCTGCTCGGGGGTCGCGCCCACCACCACGTAATCGCGGTCCTGCACGGGCACGCCGAGCAATTCGTCGCGGATGGCGCCGCCTACTGCGTAGATGTTCATGGCGTCGGCTCGTACTCGGCAATCACGTTCGTTTCGCGGCGCGCGGCGTCGATCCAGCGCTGGACGGCCGGCAGCGCCGTCACGCGGGCCGCATAGCCGGCCGCTTCCGGCGACAGGCCCGGTGCGTACGTGTTGAAGCGCATCACGACCGGCGCGTACATCGCATCGGCAATGCCGAATTCGCCGAACAGGAACGGGCCGCCCGACGCCTCGAGACACTCGCTCCACAGCGCATCGATGCGCGCGACATCGGCGAGCGCATCCGGCGTCGCGCCGCGCCCCGGCATCGACGCGCGCACGTTCATCCCCATTTGCGTGCGCAGCGCCGCGAAACCCGAATGCATCTCGGCCGCGACGCAGCGCGCATGCGCGCGCTCGAGCGGATCGGCCGGCCACATCGGAAACTGCGGATAGCGTTCAGCGAGCGTCTCGGCGATCGCGAGCGAATCCCAGATCGCGACGCCGTGATCGTCGACCAGGCACGGCACCTTGCCGGACGGCGAATATTCGCGGATGCGTGCGGCCGTGTCATCGTGGCGCAGCTCGATGGCGATCTCGTCGAACGGGATGCCGAAATGCGCGAGCAGCAGCCACGGGCGCATCGACCACGACGAGTAGTTCTTGTCTCCAATGACGAGTTTCATGACGGTGTTCCGGAAAACGCGAAGGTGGAAAGGAAGACGCTGCCGGCCTAGCGGCGCGAGCGGAACCAGTCGAACCGGGAACGCTGCGCGGCATGGCCGAGATACGCGGGCGCGATGCTTTCGAGACTCGCGGGCGAGATCCCGAGCTCCGGTGCGAGCGGCCCCGACAGCACGTTCGGCACCGACATCGTCGCGAGATTGTCGCGTGTGAGCACGGGCTCGCCGGGCAGGCATTCGAACACGCTGGCCTGCAGCCGCGCGAGCGCGTCGGGCAGCCGCACGATGCGTGCCTGCCGGCCGACCAGCGTGCCGCAATAGCGCACCAGCTGCTCGAGCGTGTAGACGGTCGGGCCGCCGAGTTCGTAAGTCTTGCCGTGCGCGGCCGCGAGATCGAGCGTGTTGACGAACGCGCGCACGACATCGCCGACGAACACCGGCTGGAAGCGCGCGTCGGGCATCGCGAGCGGCAGCACGGGCACCGTGCGCTGCAGGTTCGCGAACGTGTTGAGGAACGCATCGCCGGGGCCAAACACGACCGACGGGCGGAAGATCGTCAGCGCGAGCGAATCGGTCGCCGCGATCGCATGCAGCGCGGCCTCGCCGTCGCCCTTCGAGCGCTGGTACATGCTCGCGCCGTGCGAGTCGGCGCCAAGCGCGCTCATGTGCAGCACGCGCGGCACCCCCACCTCGGTGCAGGCGGTTGCGAGTGCGGCCGGCAGCGTGACGTGCGCGCGCTCGAAGCCGGGCCCGTACGGCGTGCCACGGCCGCCGTGCAGCACGCCGACCAGGTTGATTGCCGCGTGCGCACCGGCAACGAAGCGCGCGAGCGTGCGCGTGTCGAGCGCTTCGAGCTCGACGATTTCGACCGGCAGCATCTGCAGATGGCGCGCGTGGTCGCGCCGGCGCGTGCCGATCCGTACCTGCTTGCCGGATTCGATCAGCGCATTGACGAGCCGGCTGCCGATGAAGCCGGTGCCGCCCAGCAGCGCGACGGTCTGGCGATCCATGTTCAGGGCCTCAAAAGAACACTGCCGCGTCTCGCGCGGCAGTGTGAAGATTGCGTATCAGGGCGAGATCATGCCTAGACGTTTCTTCAACGACTGCGGTTTGCCCTCGAAGAGCGCCGCGTAGTAGACGGTGTTCGACAACACGTTCTTCACGTAGTCGCGCGTCTCGTTGAACGGAATCGTTTCTGCGAAGATCGCGCCTTCGACCGGCTGCGTCAACACCTGGCGCCACTGGCGCGGCCGGCCCGGGCCCGCGTTGTAGCCGGCCGTGGCGAGCACCGGCGAGCTGTCGAAGTTGTTGTAGATGTCCGCCAGATACCAGGTGCCGAGCTGGATGTTGGTATCGATGTCGTGCATCTGCGCGCGCGAGATCGTGCCCATGCCGAGCTTCTTCGCGACCATCTGCGCGGTGGCCGGCATCAGCTGCATCAGGCCGCCCGCGCCCACCGACGAACGCGCGCTGATGATGAAGCGCGATTCCTGGCGGATCAGCCCGTACGCCCACTCGATGTCGAGGCCGGTCGATTGCGCATAGCGCTCGACGATGTTGCGGTACGGCGACGGGTAGCGCAGCGTGAAGTCGTGCTCGGCCTTCGTGCGGTCGGCCGTGTTGACCGTGCGGTCGAGCAGCTCGACGCGCTTGCCGTATTCGGCCGCGGCCAGCAGCTGGCGATCGGTCATCCCGCGCAGCGGCCAGTTCCATTCGCGGTTGCCTTCGAGGCGCAGGTTCAGCGCGTAGAAACGCTGCGCGAGCGCGAAGCCCGGAATCTTGCTCATCGCGTCGATCTCGGCGTCGCTCACCTTCGTGCGCGGCGGGATCGTCGTGCGCTGGCCGAGTTCTTCGCCGGCGAGCTGGCCGTAGAAGTTGAACTGGCCCGCGACCTGCTCGAATTCCTGGTTCGCCTGCAGCGTGTCGCCGCTCTGCTTGAGCGCGCGCGCATGCCAGTAGATCCAGGCCGGATCGTCGCGCAGCGACGGCGGCATCTGCTCGATCGACCAGCGCACCATCGGCCAGTTGCCGGCGAGCAGCGCGGCGCGCGTGCGCCATTCGTAGCCCGGGTTCGACAGCGGCGCATTCGTCGATTTCGCGTACCAGACCGACGCGAGCGGCGAGCGCTTGATCGCGCCCTGGTAGCCGATCGCACCCCACGCGATCGCCTGTTCCTGCTTGGTCAGCGACGCGGCGACCGACGTCAGCATCCCGGCTGCCGCGTCCGGATCGTTGCGCGCCATCCGGCTGAGCGCGATCAGTGCGAGCTGGTGCGAGGTCGCGTCGGGGCCGACGCCGCGCGCGAGGTACAGCGGCGGCGCGCTCGTCGCCTGGTCGAAGCCGACCGGGCGCGGGCCGAGCGCATCGACGATCTTGCCGCCGAGCGTCGTGTAGTTCTGCTCGTACGCGAGGCGCGCCTGCTGCCACACGTCGTCGCTCGTGAACTGCTGGTTGACCGTCAGCGCGGTGATCAGGTCGACGCACGCGTCGCCGTAGTTCTTGGGCTCGACGAGCAGCGCGCGTGCCGCATCGGCGACGTTCTCGCCGCGCGCCGCGCGCGATTCGAGCGCGTAGCACTTGACCTGCGTGTCGTCATCGAGCACGAAGCGCTTGTATTGGTCGTCGAAGTTGCGCCAGTCGTGGCGCGCGCCGAGCACGAGCAGGTAGTCGTTGCGCAGGCGGTCGGCGATCGCCTGGCCGTCGTAGCGCTGCAGGAACGACTGCACGGGCGCGTCCGGCGCGTCCACGCGCGCGCGGCCCGTCGAATCGAACAACTGCGGCTTGATCTGGAAATACTCGACGTAGGACGGCACCGGATAGTTCGGGATCATCGACGCGAGCTGCGCGGCTTTCGCAGCATCGTTGCGACGCGCGGCTTCACGAAGCTGCACGAAGGTCTGGTCGTCCCCGGAGACCGTATCGTCGTTCGGTGCGGCGCATGCGGCCGTGCCCGCGACGAGCGCGGTGGCCGAAAGCGTCAGCGCGACCGCGCGATATACTCGGAAAAGGCTGTTCGACATCGTTTTGAATGGAGCACGAAGTGAGCGAAAGCATAGCACGCAACCCTGTGCCAAACCCGAAGGTTGCGCTACGCAAAACGCTGTCCGGCGCGCGTCGCGACGCCGCGTCGCAACCCGCCGCGAACGCCGCGCTCGACGA
>NZ_JAAGPB010000290.1:0-10980 GCF_017104585.1 Burkholderia sp. Ac-20392 | reverse complement strand
CGCGGCATCCGGTGTCTCGATCTGTTCGGACGCCGCTGCAACCTCCGCCGTGGACGCGGCGGCCGCGGCCGCCGAACTGGCGGCAGCCGCACGTGCCGCGGGCCGGCGCGCCGGATCGAACACGAACGACAGCCCGACGCTGCCGAGGATCGCGACGGTTGCGACCACCGTCGCCATCGTCACCGGCT
Organism: Burkholderia sp. Ac-20392; assembly: GCF_017104585.1. NCBI lineage: Bacteria > Pseudomonadati > Pseudomonadota > Betaproteobacteria > Burkholderiales > Burkholderiaceae > Burkholderia > Burkholderia sp. Ac-20392. Next base: position 10,792 of record NZ_JAAGPB010000290.1, on the reverse strand, counting down.
CGCCGAGCAGCAGCGCACCGAGCGCAACCGCGACGATCGGGTTCACGTACATGCAGCTGCTCGCGATGATCGGGCTCGTGTGGCGGATCAGGTAGCCGTACGCGACGTACGCGGCCATCGTGCAGAACACCATCAGGTACAGGAACGCGAACACCGGCCCCACCATCACGTGCTCGATGCGTTCGCCGATCAGCCAGGCAACGAGCGTCGAGATCATGCCGCCGAGGCCGATCTGCAGCGACGTCGACAGAAACAGGTCGGACGGCAGCTTGAGCCGCGTCGCGAGATGCGCGCCGCCGGCCCAGAACAGGGCGCCGGCCAGCACGCAGATCGTGCCGAGCGCCGAATTCTGCGCGGCCGCGCCGCCCGAGTTCAGCACGACGATGCCGACCATCCCGAGCGCGACGGCGCCCCACTCGCCTTTCGTGACCGGCCGCCCGGCGACCGCCGCGATCACGGTCGCGAACAGCGGCACCGTGGCCACCATCACCGCGGCCGAGCCGCTGCTGACCGAGCTGATCCCGAGCGCGATCGTGCCGGACGACAGCGCGACGAGCATCGTGCCGACGATCCCTGCATTGCGAATTTCGAGCAGCGTCGGCCATTCGGGCTTGCGCCGCAGCGCGAAGATGAACAGGCCGATCCCGCCGAGCAGGTTGCGCAGCCCCGACAGCAGCAGCGGCGGGAACGACTGCAGCGCGAAATGCAGGCCGCTGTAGGTCGAACCCCAGACGAAATAGATGAAGACGAGCGCCAGCGCCACGCGGCCGCTGCGGCTTTGCGGCAGGCGGATCCGGAACGAGAAGCGGGCGAAGAAATCGAGGAGACGGTCGAGCGGCGTCATTGCGCAGCCTGCCCGCACGTCACGCCGCGTGCTCCGCTGAAAGACGCCGGCGATGCCGGCAAACGGCCCTGGCGGGACCGGGAAGGCAGAGCGAACGTGCGGAACGACATGGCAGTGCGAACGGCGACGAAAGAGAACCGGCAAGCGGCGGCAGAGGGACAAAAAAACGCGCGCAACCGTTTCGGCTGCGCACGCTCGGCATTATGGCATCAAGGATTCGAAAGCATCATCGGACCAGTCTGAAAGGATCACGAATGATGTTTCCGCGCGACATTTTTCGGCCGGCAGGCGGGTGAAATCGGGGGCCGGATACGCAACCCGGACGCGTTGCCGGGGTGTCAATCCGACCCGCCCTCCACGCCCATCCGTCGCCATCGGCCGAACGGCCAGTCCTGCACGCCGGCCAGCGCTTCCCCCTTATCGTAACGGTCGGCTCACGCGCCTCCTGCGCTGCGCGGCCCTCTTTCGAAACCCGCACCACCCATACAAAATTTTGTATAATTCAGACATTCTTCCGCCGAAGCCGGTTGTTTTCGTCGGCAGCGCGCTAGCCGATCTTCGCGGCTTTCCGTTGCCCGCGCAACGCGAAGCCGGTCACCAGATCGATCAGGTGCAACGCGGCCTGGCGCCCGATGACTGGAAGCCGATGCGTACCGTCGGCGTCGGCGTGCGGGAAATTCGCCTGCGCGATGCGAGCGGCGCGTTCCGGATCATTTACGTCGCGACATTCGCCGACGCCGTCTACGTGCTTCATTGCTTCCGGAAGCAATCGGCGCGCACGACCAGGGCCGATATCGAACTGGCCGCCCGGCGCTATCGCGCGCTGACGATGGAGAGGAAACGATGACCAACGAACGTTATTCAAGCGTCTGGGACGCAATCGAGGGCCAGCCGGCCGAAGCCGAGAACATGAAGCTGCGATCCGAGCTGATGATCGCGCTCAAGCAGCGCATCGCACAGCTCGAGCTCAGTCAGGCCCAGGCCGCGAAACAGCTGGGTGTCACGCAACCGCGCGTCTCCGATCTGATGCGCGGCAAGATCAACCTGTTCGGACTCGACGCGCTCGTGAACATGGCGGCGGCCGTCGGCCTGCGCGTCGACCTCCAGGTGCGCGAATCCCCGTGACGCGTGACGCGTCACGGGCGATGCCGCGATGCCCGACGCATCGCGGCGCGCACATGCGTCGGGCATCGCACGCCCGGACCGCTCACGATCCGCCGAACCAGTTGTACCCCTGATCGACCCAGTAGCCACCCGGAAACGTATCGGTCACGAAGATCTCCATGATGTGCTTCGGGTTCTTGTAGCCGAGCTTGGTCGGCATCCGCAGCTTCATCGGGAAGCCGAATTCCGGCGGCAACCGATGGCCGTCGTACTCGAACGCGAGCAGCGTCTGCGGATGCAGCGCGGTCGGCATGTCGATGCTCTCGTAGTAATCGTCCGCGCATTTGAAGCCGACGTACTTCGCCCGCGTATCGGCGCCGGCGCGTGCGAGAAACGCACCGAACGGCGTGCCGCCCCAGCGGCCGATCGCGCTCCACCCTTCCACGCAGATATGCCGCGTGATCTGTTCCGCGTGCGGCAGCGCATACAGTTCGTCGAGCGTCCACACGCGCTTGCCCGTCACGCGGCCGGACAGCACGAGCCGATAGGTCGACGCATCGACGTGCGGCACGTCGTCGATCCCGTAGTACGCATTGAACGGGAACGGTCGCGTGATATCGGCTTCGGTGTAGGTCGGCGCGAGCCGCTCGCCGCTGAACAGCCAGGCCTGCACGCGGTCGTTCATGCGCGACACCTTCTCGAGGAACGTGTTGACCGACGCATCGTCCTTCAGCGTACAGCCGGTCAGCATCGTCAGGCCGCCGAGCGTCAGCACGCGCCGGTTGAACAGCCGCCGCGACGGCATCTCGAGCTCGCGGCGCACGTCGAGTTCGAGCGACTTCCGGTCGAGCGTCCAGCGCGAACCGTCGCGCTTGTATTCGGATTCCGACATGATGATTTCCTTCACCCGAAGTTGACGGGTCAGCGCCCGCGCAGCATCGCGAGCAGCGAGCGCGGCACCAGCAGCGCCATCGCGACGTGAACGACGATGAATGCGACGAGCAGCGACATCGCCCAGAAGTGCACGACACGCGCGTTGTCGTAGCCGCCGAACAATTCGCGCAGCAGCGGGAATTGCACGGATTTCCAGATCGTGAGCCCCGACAGCACCAGCACGACGAGATCGACGATCGCGGTCAGGTACGCAGCACGCTGCACCGCGTTGTAGACGCTCAGGTCGGCGTGCGACAGCCGCCCGCCCAGCGCGGCACGGACGTCGCGCCAGATCGACGCCGGCGTGACGGGCAGCATCTTGCGCGCGAGGCGCCCCGTCGCGATCGACATCGTCAGGTAGAACAACCCGTTGAAGACGAGCAGCCACATCGCCGCGAAATGCCATTGCAGCGCGCCCCCGAGCCAGCCGCCCAGCGTGAGGCCATGCGGAAACGTGAACGGCGGATAGATCGGCGACGCGTCGTAGATGCGCCAGCCGGACAGCACCATCAGGATCGCCGCGAGCGCGTTGAGCCAGTGGCTCGCGCGCACCCACAGCGGATGGATCGGGCGCGCGGGCGGCGTGGCGGCCGCGCGGCCGGTGGCGGGAACGGTTTGCATGATGAAGACTCCCGGAATGAGTCGACGGGACGGGACGAAATGCGGGCGGCCGCCGTGCGACGCACGCGCCGGCCGCGCCGCGTCCGCCTCCGTCAGTTGGACGGCGCCATCTTGTCGCCCGACGGCTTGCCCATCTCGTCGTGCGACATCGCGTCCTTCTTCATCGCGTCTTTCTTCATCGCATGCTTCTTCATGCCGTCCTTCTTCATCGCGTCATGGCCCATTGCATCCTTGGCCATCGCGTCGTGGCCCATCGCGTCCTTCGACATCGACGAGCCCGGCTGCGACATCGCGTCGTTCTGCGCATACGCGCCCGTGGCGATCGTGGCGAAAGCGGCGACGCAAGCGGCAATCAGTACTTTTTTCATGACATCTCTCCAAAACAACATGGGTTTAAGGAGCCGAATAGACGGACGACGTCGCGGGAAATGACAGCCGCTGCGAAAATTTTTTTTGAGGTTGCGCGAAAGCGCGCCATGTTGCACCGCGTCGCCCCGGCGGGACGAGCCGTGGGGCCATGCGGCGGCGACGCGCGCTGCCATTTCGACGGGCCATCGTAACGCCCGCCATGCTGCGGCCGCACCGGGGCAGCCGATCCTCTCCCGGTTGAAACCGCCGCCAAGCCAGTGTATCGTGTGCCCTGCTAACGCGGGGGTCCTGCAATGCGCCCGGTCAAACAACCGGCATTGCGGGTGAGAAATACCCTTTGAACCTGATCTGGATAATGCCAGCGCAGGGAAGCGTACGGATTTCGCCGCCATCCTTCTGACGAAATCCGCCGCCTCACCAAGCCTCGTCTCCTGCTTAGCTCGAGCCCCACATACGTCAAGGGCTCCGGGCAAGCGCCGAAGCGCCTGTCCGGCGCTCACACAGGAGATTGCATGAACGCCAATCCGAAGTTTCTGTCCGCCGACGCTCATGTCGATGCCGCGGCCGTCGCCCCGCTGCCGAATTCCCGCAAGGTTTATGTAACCGGCTCCCAGCCCGACATCCGCGTGCCGATGCGTGAAATCACGCAGGCCGACACGCCGACCGGCTTCGGCGGCGAAAAGAATCCGCCGATCTACGTGTACGACACGTCGGGCCCCTACACCGATCCGGAAGCGAAGATCGACATCCGCGCAGGCCTGGCCGCGCTGCGTCAGGGCTGGATCGAGGCACGCGGCGACACCGAAGTACTCGGCGGCCTGTCGAGCGATTACGGCCTCGAGCGCGCGGCCGACCCGGCCACCGCCGACCTGCGGTTCCCGGGCCTGCACCGCAACCCGCGCCGCGCCCAGGCCGGCAAGAACGTCTCGCAGATGCACTACGCGCGCCAGGGCATCATCACGCCGGAAATGGAATACATCGCGATCCGCGAGAACCAGCGCCGCGCCGAGTACCTCGAGAGCCTGAAGGCCAGCGGCCCGAACGGCGCGAAGCTCGCCGCGATGATGGGCCGCCAGCACCCGGGCCAGGCGTTCGGCGCAGCGGCCTTCGGCGCGAACGCGCCGGCCGAGATCACGCCGGAATTCGTGCGCTCGGAAGTGGCGTGCGGCCGCGCGATCATCCCCGCGAACATCAACCACCCGGAATCCGAGCCGATGATCATCGGCCGCAACTTCCTCGTGAAGATCAACGCGAACATCGGCAACTCGGCCGTCACGTCGTCGATCGGCGAGGAAGTCGACAAGATGACGTGGGCGATCCGCTGGGGCGGCGACACGGTGATGGACCTGTCGACCGGCAAGCACATCCACGAAACGCGCGAGTGGATCATCCGCAACAGCCCGGTGCCGATCGGCACGGTGCCGATCTACCAGGCGCTGGAAAAGGTCAACGGCAAGGCTGAAGACCTGACCTGGGAAATCTTCCGCGACACGCTGATCGAACAGGCCGAGCAAGGCGTCGACTACTTCACGATCCACGCGGGCGTGCGCCTGCAGTACGTGCCGCTCACCGCGAACCGGATGACCGGCATCGTGTCGCGCGGCGGCTCGATCATGGCGAAGTGGTGCCTCGCGCATCACAAGGAAAGCTTCCTGTACGAACACTTCGAAGAGATCTGCGAGATCATGAAGGCGTACGACGTGAGCTTCTCGCTCGGCGACGGCCTGCGCCCCGGCTCGATCTACGACGCGAACGACGAAGCGCAGCTCGGCGAGCTGAAGACGCTCGGCGAACTCACGCAGATCGCATGGAAGCATGACGTGCAGGTGATGATCGAAGGCCCCGGCCATGTGCCGATGCAGTTGATCAAGGAGAACATGGATCTCCAGCTCGACTGGTGCAAGGAAGCGCCGTTCTACACGCTCGGGCCGCTGACCACCGACATCGCACCGGGCTATGACCACATCACGTCCGGCATCGGCGCCGCGATGATCGGCTGGTTCGGCACCGCGATGCTGTGCTACGTGACGCCGAAGGAACACCTCGGGCTGCCGAACAAGGACGACGTGAAGGAAGGCATCATCACGTACAAGCTCGCCGCGCACGCCGCCGACCTCGCGAAGGGCCATCCGGGCGCGCAGGTGCGCGACAACGCGCTGTCGAAGGCGCGCTTCGAGTTCCGCTGGGAAGACCAGTTCAACATCGGCCTCGATCCGGACAAGGCGCGCGAATTCCACGACGAAACGCTGCCGAAGGATTCCGCCAAGGTCGCGCACTTCTGCTCGATGTGCGGCCCGCACTTCTGCTCGATGAAGATCACGCAGGACGTGCGCGAGTTCGCGGCGCAGCAGGGCGTGTCGGAAACCGAAGCGCTGAAGAAGGGGATGGAAGTGAAGGCGGTCGAGTTCGTCAAGACCGGCGCCGAGATCTATCACCGTCAGTAAGCGAACGCGCGGTCCGGCGATCCCCGCCGGATCGCCTTGCGCAATGCACGAAGCCCGCTTTCGAGCGGGCTTTTTTGCGCATGCTGCGTGCCTGCCGGCTGACGGAAAAACCACCCGAAACAATTCATTACGAAACCGCGCGAGCCTTAACAAGTCCTTACAGCAGCGCCGGGGGACGGCGCGTAGATTGGGTTCATGCGCGGCCGCCGGCCGGTCGCGTGTCCTCTGTTCACAACCGCAAGGACAACGATCATGAATTCGATACGGCGTATTGGGATTTGCGCGCTGCTCGTCGCGACCGTGGCCAGCCTGTCGGCCTGTGACTCGATGTCGAGACGCCAGCGCGACACGGCAATCGGTGCGGGTGTCGGCGGCGTCGCCGGCGCGGCGATCGGCGGCAGCGCGCTGTCGACGCTGGGCGGCGCAGCGGCCGGCGGCATCATCGGTAACCAGGTCGGCAAGTAAGCGGCGCCGCGCGCCGCGACAGTCAGCCAGACGGCGTTTTCGCGGTGCGGAAGCGCCGTTTTCGCATGCGGCGCCGCAACGTGCCGGCCGCCTGCGCGGAAATGATCCGTTACCGTTTTGCACACCGTGTCATCGGCGCGCGGCCTAAGCTTAAGCATCTGCCGATTGCCGGCTCCGCCGGAGAAACATCATGAACAGGACCTTCGTCGCCGCGGCGCTCGCCTGCGTGACGCTCGCCGGCTGCTACTACCCGTACGGCTATTATCCTGGCGGCTATTACACGGCTGCACCGGTGCAGCCGGCCCCCGTCTACGTCGATCCGGGCCCCGCCTATTACTATCCGGCACCGGCCTATGCACCCGCATGGGGCGGCTATTGGGGACCGGCGCTCTCGCTCAATTTCGGCTTCGGCGGACGCGGCGGCTGGCGCCATCACTGATCGGGCACGACCGCCGGCAGGCGGCCGCCCCACGCCGGCCACCGGCGACCTTCCCGTTTCTTGCCATTTCATCGAAACGTGAAACGATGGCGAGGTAACGGGGTGTAAGATTCTTCGCATCCCGTCCCTGCCCTTCACGATCGATGTCCGCCAAGAACGCCCTTCTGCTGACCGTGCTCGCTGCCCTGTGGGGTGCGTCGTTCCTGTTTATCCGGATCGGCGTCGTCGATCTCGGCGTCGCACCGCTGATGGCGTTGCGGGTAGGCATCGGCGCGCTGTTTCTCGCCGGCTTCGCGCTGACGCGCTTCAAACCCGCCGATCTCGGCGCCCGGCTGCGCCGCCATGCGTGGCCATTGTTCGTCGTCGGCGCGCTGAACTCGGGCATCCCGTTCTGCCTGTTCGCGTTCGCCGAACTGACGCTGTCGGCCGGCGTGACGTCGGTGATCAACGCGACGACGCCGCTCTGGGGCGCGCTCGTGGCCTACGTATGGCTGAAGGACAAGCTGTCGCTGCCGCGCGCGCTCGGCCTCGTGATCGGTTTCGCCGGCGTACTCACGCTCGTGTGGAACCAGATCGCGAATGCGCACGGCGAAACGGGCGCCACCGCGACTGCACTCGCTGCCGCCGCCGCCCTCGGCGCGACGCTGCTGTACGGCATCGCGGCCAACTACACGAAACGCAAGCTGACCGGCGTCGATCCGCTCGTCAACGCAACCGGCTCCATGATCGGCTCGACCATCCTGCTGCTGCCGTTCGCGATCGCCACCTGGCCGGCCGCGCCGGTCAGCGCGCACGCGTGGGGCTCGGTGCTCGCCCTCGGCGTCGCCTGCACGGGCATCGCGTATTTCATCTACTTCTACCTGATCGCTCACATCGGCCCCGCCCGCGCGATTACCGTGACGTTCGTGATCCCCGTGTTCGGGCTGCTGTGGGGCGCGCTGTTCCTCGGCGAACACGTGTCGGCCGTGATGATCGAAGGCTGTGCGATCGTGCTCGTCGGCACCGCGCTCGCCACCGGCGTGATCAAGCGGATTCCCGGAATCCGGCCGCGCAGCGGCGAAGCCACCTGACGATTCGTCCGGGTGCACGCGCCGCCCTCGGTCGGGCCGTGAAGCCTGACGTCCCGGCGCCGGCCGTTCACCGCCGCGCCGTGGAGGGTACCGCAGCGCGACCGGTATTCCTCTGACGGCGGCCTCCGCTCACCGCTTGCCGGCCGCCGGGATTTCCCGCGTCACCCCGCATGCCATGCCGCCGGATTGTCATGTGCGGCGGCGACGCCCAACGCTACGCGGCGGTCATGCGCGGCGCGCATGCGGGCGGCGCCGGCCGCAGCCGCATTCCCGCGTGCGTCTGGAGTTTCCCTGATACGCGAGCGGCCGCGTTCCCGTTACACTCCGAACACTTACCCGCAGAAGGCGGTCTCGATGTCCCACGTCCTTTCGCGTCCGCCGGCGCGTGCGACTGCTTCAGCGTGGCGGCGCGCTGCCGTTCCGCCGCTCGACACCGGGCACCGTTGACATGAAGCCCGCCCGCGACCTCTCGCTCGACTCCCTGCTCGAACGTCTCACGCCGACGCCCGGCGGCTGGGTCGCCACCTATCGCACCACGACGTTACGCAGCGTGTTTCAGCCCGTGCTGTCGATCACGCACAAGCGGGTCGTCGGTTACGAAGCGCTGCTGCGCGTCGTCGATTCGAACGGCGCGTTGATCTCGCCCGCCGCACTGTTCGAGAAGACGCGCGCCGATGCCGACGCGCTGTTGCTCGACCGGCTCGCACGCTGCCTGCATACGGCCAACTTCGTCGCGCAAGGCATCGGCGACGGCTGGCTGTTCCTGAACGTCACGCCGCGCGTGCTCGACTCGGGCCTCGTGCAGCGCGAATTCGTCGAGGCGCTGTGCCGGCATTACTCGCTGCCGCCGAACCGCATCGTGCTGGAAGTCGTCGAACAGCCCGCGCGCGACGAAGCCGCGCTCGCCCGCACGATCGACATGATCCAGCATCGCGACTTCCTGATCGCGATCGACGACTTCGGCACGGGATTTTCGAACTTCGACCGCGTGTGGCGCGCGCGACCCGACATTGTCAAGCTCGATCGCTCGCTCGTCGTACGCTCGACCGGTTCGGCCGAGGATCGCCGCATCATGCATCACCTCGTCTCGATGCTGCATCAGGCCGGCGCGATGGTGCTCGCCGAGGGCGTCGAGAGCGACGACTCGCTGCAGGCGCTGATGGAAGCCGACATCGATTTCGTGCAGGGTTTCCAGTTCGGCCAGCCCGATGCATCGATCGCCCATGCCAGCGCGGCGGCACCCGCGATGCTCGACGCCGCGTGGCAGCGCTTCATCGCGCGCCGGCACACGCCGGTCGTCGCCGAACAGCCGGGCTTCGACGCGATCGAGCGGCTCGTGCTGACCGGCGCGGCCGCGTTTTCTGCCAGCGGCAACCTGCAGGACGCCGCGCAGCGCGTGTTCGCAGTACCGGCCGCGCGCCGCGTGTTCGTCACCGACGAAACCGGCGAGCAGTTCCTGCCGTCGATCGGCGCGCGCGCCGAAGACGGTCAGGCGGGCGTCACCCGCCTCTCACCGCTGTTCCCGGAAACCCACAGCAACTGGTCGCGACGCCCGTATTTCCAGCGCGCGATCGCCGCGCCCGGACGCGTCGCGCTGATGGGCCCGCACTTCTCGCTGACGGAAGGCCGCGACTGCTATACGGCCGCCGTCGCGATCCGCGCGCAGAGCCGGCTCGTCGTGTTCTGCGTCGACTTCGTACTCGACAGCGCCGGGACCGTGATGCGCTAACCGGCGCGACGGCGCACGACTGACGCTCGCGCCAGTCGTGCGCCCCTCATCCATTCGTCAGTCGATCACCTTCCCTCTGCCCGACTTCACCACGCTGCGGCGCGACTTGTGCTCGAGCCGCCGTTCCTTCGACGCACGCGTCGGCCGGGTGGCGACCCGCGAGCGCGGCGTGAATGCAACGCCACTGATCAACGCATCGAGTCGCGCCAGCGCGGCTTCGCGGTTCTTCTCCTGGGTGCGATATTCCTGCGACTTGATCACGACGATGCCGTCGCGCGTGATGCGCTGGTCCGACAGCGCGAGGAGCCGCTCCTTGATGACGGGCGGCAGCGACGACGCGCGGATATCGAAGCGCAGGTGGATCGCGCTCGACACCTTGTTCACGTTCTGCCCGCCCGCGCCCTGCGCGCGCACGGCCGTCCATTCGACTTCGGCCGGATCGAGCGTATAGCGGATCATCATCGCGAAGCCTCCATGCGGCGCCGGGCAAGCGCCTCGTCGACGCGTGCCGCGAGCCCCGAATCGCGCTGCGTACGCGTCGCAACCGCCTGCGCCAGCACGCGCCGCGGCCCGATCACCTGCACGCGCGTGCGAGCACGCGTGACGGCCGTATAGACGAGTTCGCGCGTCAGCACGCGGCCGAACGACGCCGGCAGCACGAGCGCGGCTTCGTCGAATTCCGAGCCCTGCGACTTGTGGACCGTCAGCGCGAACGCGGTTTCGTGCGGCGGCAGCGCGGCCGGCGACACAGCGCGCGCGGTGCCGTCCGCACGG
>NZ_JAAGPB010000289.1:0-6164 GCF_017104585.1 Burkholderia sp. Ac-20392 | reverse complement strand
CGACGGCCGGCACGTACGCGCAGCCGACGCCGAGGCCGACACCGAGCCCGTACGCGACATAGACCTGCACCAGCGTATGCGCGGCGCCGGCAGCCGCGAGCCCGATGCCCGTCAGCAGCATCCCGGCGACGGCAAGCCGCCGCGAGCCGAAGCGGTCGGCCAGCGGCCCGCTGATGATGCCGAAACCGAAATACAGAAAACCGGCAAGCGAGAACACGAGCGAGATCTGCCCGCGCGATGCGGCGAAATCCCGCTGCAGCGACTCGACGAACGCGCTGAACGTGTATGCGCTGCCGAAACCGACGAACGTGACGGCAAACGCGGCCGCAACCACGTACCAGCCGTAGAAAAGGCGCGAAGCGCCCGGGCGGTTCATGACGATGCTCCTCTCAGGTTTCACCGGCCGACAGGCAGCGTCCGGATTGCCTCATGGATATAGTTGAACTATGTTGATCGCATCGGCCGCCGACAGGCAGTCGCGAAGCGTGCGATCCGGTGCGTCAACGGTACTCGTGCGTGCACATCGTCTCAAACGATATTTCGACGGACTTTCGATTTAGAAAAACTGAATGAATCGTTCCCGCTTGCCGCCTCTCAACGCGCTGCGCGCCTTCGAAGCGGCCGCCCGTCACCTGTCGGTGAAGGCGGCCGCCGAGGAGCTGTCGGTCACGCCCGGCGCGGTAAGCCAGATGATCCGCACGCTCGAGACGCATCTCGGCGTGCAGCTGTTCGAGCGCGTCAACCGCGGCATCCTGCTCACGGCCGCCGGCCGCGACTACCTGCCGCCGGTGCGCAACGCATTCAGGCAGATCGCCGATGCGTCGCAGCGCGTGTCGGGCGCCGCCGACAGCGGCGTGCTGACGGTGAGCGTCACGCCGTTCTTCGCATCCGCGTGGCTCGTTCCGCGCCTCGCGCAGTTCCGGGAGGCCTGCCCGGACGTCGACCTGCAGGTCGTCACGAGCCACGCACTCGCGGATTTCTCGCGCGACGGCGTCGACGTCGCGATTCGTCACGGCCTCGGGCGCTACATCGGGCTGTGCAGCGAGCGCCTGCTGACGGTGGAGATCGTCGCGCTCGCGTCACCCGACCTCGTCGCGCGGCTCGGCATGCCGGCGACGCCCGCCGATCTCGTCGGCTGGCCGCAGCTGCACGACGCCGAACGCAAGGGCTGGCACATCTGGTTCGGCGCGCAGCGGATCGACGATTTCGGCCCGCCGCGCGGCCCCGCGTTCGACGATTCGGGCTTGTTGCTGCAGGCGATCGTCGCCGGCCAGGGCGCCGGACTGCTGCCGGCCGCGATGGTGCGCGGCGAACTGGCAAGCGGCCGGCTCGTGCAGCTCGCCGAGGTCGCGTGGCTCGACGATTTCGCGTACTACCTCGTCTATCCGCCGCATCACGCGGAACGGCCCAAGGTCGCGGCATTCCGCCGATGGATCCTCGACGCCGCACTGGCCGACGGCGCGGCATCGATGTCCGGCGCGTCGTAGCGCCACGCCCCCCGGCGCGGCGCGGCTCCTCTGCCGATCGGCTAACATGCGGCCCGGCACCGACAACAACAGACCGAGAGAGACCATGCCTGCCCTGCTCCGCCGCGCGACGCGCATCGCGACGCTGTCCGCCGCATGCTTCGTTGCGTGCGCCGCGCTGCCCCTTCCGGCACACGCGTACCGCGCACCGCCCGGCTACAGTAACGAAGCCGATCTCGACCGACACGACACGTATCGCAACCGCGACGGCGACACCGTGCACGCCCCCGCGCATTCGAAATCGGGCCGCGTGCCCGAAGGCGCGAGCGCGCGCTGTCGCGACGGCACGTACAGCTTCAGCCGTCACCGGCGCGGCACGTGCTCGGGGCACGGCGGCGTCGCCGCGTGGCTGTAGCCTCGGCCGAATGGCCAATCCGGACCGCAGCGGCCACCCGCCGCTGTCAGCGACACTCGGCGGCGAAGTACAATAGCCGCTCGCGCCGCCGACACGCGGCGACGCCGCCGCGCCGCGCGCGGCACGCTCCGTACCGAATCACCCGACGCCGCCACGCCCGCGCGCTGCGCGGCAGTCTCAACCACTTCTGAATTTCACACCGAAATGGCCCAATACGTTTTCACGATGAACCGGGTCGGCAAGATCGTGCCGCCCAAGCGCCAGATCCTGAAGGACATCTCGCTGTCGTTCTTTCCCGGCGCGAAGATCGGCGTGCTCGGCCTGAACGGCTCGGGCAAATCGACGCTGATCCGCATCATGGCGGGCGTCGACAAGGACATCGAAGGCGAAGCGACGCCGATGCCGAACCTGAACATCGGCTACCTGCCGCAGGAACCGCAGCTCGACCCGACGAAGACGGTACGCGAAGCCGTCGAGGAAGGCCTCGGCGACCTGTTCCAGGCCAACAAGAAGCTCGAGGAAATCTACGCGGCGTACGCGGAGCCGGACGCCGACTTCGACGCGCTCGCAGCCGAGCAGGCGAAGTACGAGGCGATCCTCGCGTCGAGCGACGGCGGCAGCCCCGAGCAGCAGCTCGAAGTGGCCGCCGACGCACTGCGCCTGCCGTCGTGGGATGCAAAGATCGAACACCTGTCGGGCGGTGAAAAGCGCCGCGTCGCGCTGTGCAAGCTGCTGCTCGAAAAGCCCGACATGCTGCTGCTCGACGAACCGACCAACCACCTCGACGCGGAATCGGTCGACTGGCTCGAGCAGTTCCTGGTGCGCTTCCCGGGCACCGTCGTCGCGGTCACCCACGATCGCTACTTCCTCGACAACGCGGCCGAGTGGATTCTCGAACTCGACCGCGGCCACGGCATTCCGTGGAAGGGCAACTACAGCAGCTGGCTCGACCAGAAGGAAGAGCGCCTGAAGCAGGAAGAAGCGTCGGAATCGGCGCGCCAGAAGGCGATCAAGAAGGAACTGGAGTGGGTGCGCCAGAACCCGAAGGGCCGCCAGGCGAAGTCGAAGGCCCGTATCGCGCGCTTCGAGGAACTGAACAGCCAGGAATACCAGAAGCGCAACGAGACGCAGGAAATCTTCATCCCGGTCGGCGACCGCCTCGGCAATGAAGTGATCGAGTTCAAGAACGTCAGCAAGGCGTTCGGCGACCGCCTGCTGATCGACAACCTGAACCTGAAGATCCCGGCTGGCGCGATCGTCGGCATCATCGGCCCGAACGGCGCCGGCAAGTCGACGCTGTTCCGGATGCTCACGGGCAAGGAACAGCCGGATTCGGGCGAAGTCGTGATGGGGCCGACCGTGAAGCTCGCGTACGTCGACCAGAGCCGCGACGCGCTCGACGGTACGAAGACGGTGTTCGAGGAAATCTCGGGCGGCGCCGACGTGCTGACGGTGGGCAAGTACGAAACGCCATCGCGCGCGTACATCGGCCGCTTCAACTTCAAGGGCGGCGACCAGCAGAAGATCGTCGGCAACCTGTCCGGCGGTGAACGCGGCCGCCTGCACCTCGCGAAGACGCTGATCTCGGGCGGCAACGTGCTGCTGCTGGACGAACCGTCGAACGACCTCGACGTCGAAACGCTGCGCGCGCTGGAAGACGCGCTGCTCGAATTCGCGGGCTCGGTGATGGTGATCTCGCACGATCGCTGGTTCCTCGACCGGATCGCGACGCACATCCTCGCGTTCGAAGGCGATTCGCAGGTCACGTTCTTCGACGGCAACTACCAGGAGTACGAAGCCGACAAGCGTGCACGCCTCGGCGAGGAAGCCGCGAAGCCGAAGCGCCTGCGCTACAAGCCGATCAGCCGCTGACCGGCACGACCCCGGTGCCCGGCACTGCGGCAACGCAGGGCCAGGGACCGAGGGTGGCCGCTTCAAAAGCGGCACAACAAAAAAGCGGGCCACTGGCCCGCTTTTTTTATCCGATGACTGGCTGCTCGCCTGCCGCTTACGCGAGCGCGCCCAGTTCGCGCAGCCGCGCCTCGGTCGCCGCCGCACTCGTGTGATGAATGCCGTGCCAGCCGAGCGCCGTCGCAGCCGCGGCATTTTTCGCGTTGTCGTCGATGAACACGAGTTCGTGCGGCGCGATGCCCGGCAAGTGCGGCTCGATCCGCGCATGCATCTCGCGGTAGATCGCCGGATCGGGCTTCACGAGCTTCACGCGACCCGACACGACGATCTCCTTGAAACGCCGCAGCACCGGGAAGTTGTCCCACGCATACGGGAATGTCTGCGCGGACCAGTTCGTCAGCCCGAACAGCGGCATCCCCTGTGCGTCGAGCCGGTCAACGAGCGCGGCGCCTTCGTCGAGCACGCCGCCGATCATCTCGTGCCACCGCACGTAGAACGCACGGATCAGTGCCTCGTGCTCCGGGAACTTCGCGACGAGCTCGGCCGTGCCTTCCTCGATCGTCTGCCCGCCGTCCTGGCGAATCACCCAGTCCATCGCGCACACGTGAGTGAGAAACCAGCGACGCTCCGTGTCATCAGGAATCAGTTCCCGGTAAAGGTACTCGGGACTCCAGTCGATCAGCACGCCGCCAAAATCGAACACCACGGCCTTGATCGTCATGCGAACTCCGTCGAAAGAACGTCCGCGAGCGGACGCGGCGTCACCGGGTTGCCCGACAGCGTATTGTTTTGCCATACGAAGTGATGGTGCGCGACGATCTGCGCGGCCGACAGGTGCGTACGCTCGTTCGTCGTGTGCAGATCGGACACGACCGTCGTCCGATAGCCGAGCAGCGCCGCGCGGCGCGCGGCCGAATCGACGCAGAACTCGGTCGCATAGCCGCAGATCAGCACCGAACGGATGCCGTGGCGGTCGAGCTGCGCCGCGAGCGGCGTGTCGTGAAACGAGTCGCTCATCTGCTTGCGCACGCGCCAGTCGTCGTTCCCGACGACCAGCCCCGCATGCAGCTCCCAGCCCGGCGTGCCGGGCACGATGTCGTCGTCCGCATCGCCGTCGTGCTGCACGAAGCACACGGGCGCGTTCGCCGCGCGCGCCGCCGCCGTCAGCCGGTTGATGCCCGATACCACGTCATCGAGCCGGTAAGCGGGCTGCGCCCGCTCCACCAGCCCGCGCTGCATGTCGACCACGATCACTGCAGTGTCGGCCATTGTTTGCCCTCGGTTGTGTCGTTCGGCCGTTGTCCGGCCGTTATCGCTTGTTGCGTCAGATCGGCTGGGTGCGCGCGTCGAGCCACGCCTTGGCATCGCCGCTCAGGTGCCGGCCGACACGCTCGCGCACCGTCGCGTGATACGCGTTCAGCCACGCGCGTTCTTCGTCGTGCAGCATTTCGATCAGCACGCAGCGCGTGTCGATCGGGCACAGCGTCAGCGTCTCGAATGCGAGGAAATCGCCGAATTCCGTCTTCCCGGCCGCGCGATTCACGACCAGGTTCTCGATCCGGATGCCCCATTGGCCGGGACGGTACACGCCCGGCTCGATCGATGTGATCATGCCCTCTTCCATCGCCGTGTACGGCTCGGCCGGCGCGTAGTGCGAGATCACCTGCGGGCCTTCGTGCACGTTCAGGAAGTAGCCGACGCCGTGCCCCGTACCGTGGCCGTAGTCGAGCCCGGCCGCCCACATCGGTGCGCGCGCGATCGCGTCGAGCATCGGCGAGCGGATGCCGCGCGGGAAGCGGGCGCGCGACAGCGCCATCATCGACTTCAGCACGATCGTGAAATCGCGCCGCTGCAGGTCGCTGACGGTGCCGACCGGCACGACGCGCGTGATGTCGGTCGTGCCCGTCACGTACTGGCCGCCCGAATCGATCAACAGCAGGCCGTCGCCGGCGATCGTCGCGTGCGACTCCGGCGTCGCGTGGTAATGCGGCATCGCCCCGTTCGCGTTGAAACCCGCGATCGTCGCGAAGCTCGCCGACACGTAGCCGGGGCGCCGCGCACGTGCGGCCGTGAGTTTTTCCTCGATCGTCAGCTCGGTGATCGTCTCGCGGTTCACGGCCTGCTCGAACCACGTGAAGAATTCCGCGAGTGCTGCGCCGTCGTGTTCCATCGTCACACGCACGTGCTCGATCTCGGCGGACGTCTTGCGCGACTTCGCGAACGTCGACGGATTCACGGCCTCGACGAGCTTCACGCCGGCCGGCACGGCCTCGAGCGTGCCGAACGTCACGCGGCGCGGATCGATCAGCAGCGTCGCGCCGTCGGGCAGCGCCGCAAGCGCGGCGCGCGCGGCGTCGTAGGCGCGAACGTCA
>NZ_JAAGPB010000288.1:0-469 GCF_017104585.1 Burkholderia sp. Ac-20392 | reverse complement strand
CTGAAAAAAAAAAAACAACACGCATCTCGTCTCTGTCAGTGCCATATTCGTATCAATCATGTTTAGCATCGCTTCTCATTGCTGTTCCACCAGCTCCTCTCCGTCGCCTGTGCGCGCGTCTTGACCACCATTGCTTCGCTGTCCTATCTTTATTCTGCACCTCGCCTGCCGCTACCTTTAACTGTTACTCGCTTGTGCGATCGCCTCGCGTGCGTCCACCGCCCCTACATGTGCCCACTCAGAGATCGTGGCAAGTGCATGCATCTATACATAGCACTATGCAGAGCAGAACAGGTGGATAGAGACATAAAGATGATGAGAGATAACTAACTAACAGAAAGAGAAAAGAGACCAAAGTGCACTGCATGTAACAGCACTGTTGAAAATGAAAGATCAGGACTGAGACAGTGGCGCAAGTAAAGAGCACTAATCGTGACGTTAACTATATTTTTTTTTTTTTTAATGCTCC
>NZ_JAAGPB010000287.1:0-4301 GCF_017104585.1 Burkholderia sp. Ac-20392 | reverse complement strand
GGCGCGGAGGCCGAGCCGGCCGCGGATGGCGACGCGCACCTCGAATGGGCCGCGCTCGACACGTTCCGCATCCCGGCGTGCCCCGCGTGCGGCGGGCTGCTGAAGCCGGCGGTCGTGTTCTTCGGCGAAAACGTGCCGCGCGAGCGCGTGGCGCTCGCGTCGCAGGCGCTCGATGCGGCCGATGCGCTGCTGGTCGTCGGCTCGTCGCTGATGGTGTATTCCGGCTACCGCTTCTGCGTGTGGGCGCAGGCGCAGAACAAGCCGGTCGCCGCGCTCAATCTCGGCCATACGCGCGCCGATCCGATGCTGACGCTGAAGGTCGAGGCGCGTTGCGCATCCGCGCTCGACGCGCTGACTGCGCGGTTGGGCCTCACAGGCCACGCACCGGAGCACGCATCGTGACCGATCCGACCTCTTCTCCCGATCCGTCCGCGCGGCTGTCGGCGCCGGCGGCCGAACGCAATCGCGGGCCGATCCTCGACGTCTTGCGCCGCGTGTTGCCGGCGAGCGGCCACGTGCTCGAAATCGCGAGCGGCACGGGGCAGCACGCGGTCCATTTCGCGCAGGCGCTGCCGGGCCTGCACTGGCAGCCGAGCGATCCCGATGCGCAGGCGCGGCGCTCGATTGCCGCGTGGGTTGCCCATGCAGGCCTCGCCAATGTTGCCGGACCGCTCGCGTTCGACGTGCGCGACGCGTCGTGGCCGGTCGACGCGCTCGACGCAATCGTCTGCATCAACATGATTCACATCTCGCCGTGGGCCTGCACCGACGCGCTGTTCGCGGGCGCGTCGCGCCTGCTGCGGCCGGGCGGCGTGCTGTTCCTTTACGGGCCGTATCGCCGCGAGGGCCGGCATACGGCGCCGTCGAACGAAGCCTTCGACCTGCAACTGCGCAGCCGCGACCCGTCGTGGGGCGTGCGCGATCTCGAAACCGTCGTCGCGCTCGGCCTCGATCGCGGGCTCGACTGCATCGAGGTGGTCGAGATGCCGGCGAACAACCTGAGCGTCGTGTTCCGGCGGCTGCCGCACGCGGAGCAATGACAGGGAAGCGCGCATCGCCGCCGGGTTTCCACTATCCTTTCGCCTGTGCGCGCGACCCGGTTCGGGTCGCGCCCCGTTTTTTCCGGAGAATTGACTAATGGGCAAACAAGCAATCGGTGTGATCGGGCTCGCGGTGATGGGCCGCAATCTCGCACTCAATATCGAGAGCCGCGGTTACGCGGTGTCGGTGTACAACCGCAGCCGCGAGAAAACCGACGAACTGATCGCCGAATTCCCCGGCCGCAATCTGGTGCCGACCTATACGCTCGAGGAGTTCGTCGCGTCGCTCGAAACGCCGCGCCGGATCCTGATGATGGTGAAGGCCGGCGAAGCGACCGATGCGACGATCGCATCGCTCAAGCCGCTGCTCGAGAAGGGCGACGTGCTGATCGACGGCGGCAATACGCACTTCACCGACACGATCCGCCGCAACCAGGAACTCGCGCAATCGGGCCTGCACTTCATCGGCACCGGCGTGTCGGGTGGCGAAGAGGGCGCGCTGCGCGGCCCGTCGATCATGCCCGGCGGCCAGCGTGACGCATACGACCTCGTCGAGCCGATCCTCAAGCAGATCGCCGCCAAGGCGCCGTCGGACGGCGAGCCGTGCGTCGCGTACATGGGCCCGGACGGTGCAGGTCATTACGTGAAGATGGTCCACAACGGCATCGAGTACGGCGACATGCAGCTGATCGCCGAAAGCTACGCGGTGCTGAAGGACGTCGCGGGCCTGACCAACGACGAACTCGGCACGGTGTACACCGAGTGGAACCAGGGCGAACTCGACAGCTACCTGATGGAGATCACGTCGAAGATCTTCGGCAAGAAGGACGAGGAAACCGGCAAGCATCTGGTCGACGTGATTCTCGATCGCGCCGCGCAGAAGGGCACCGGCAAGTGGACGAGCCAGAACGCGCTGGATCTCGGCGTGCCGCTGCCGCTGATCACCGAATCGGTGTTCGCGCGCGTGCTGTCGTCGCTGAAGACCGAGCGCGTCGCGGCCAGCAAGGTCCTGTCGGGCCCGGCTGCCGCGCCGTTCGACGGCGATCGCGCCGCGTTCATCGAAGCGGTGCGCCGCGCGCTGTACCTGAGCAAGGTGATCTCGTACGCGCAGGGCTTCGCGCAACTGCGCACGGCGTCGGAAGAGTACGGCTGGAACCTCGACCTCGGGACGATCGCGAAGATCTTCCGTGCGGGCTGCATCATCCGCGCGCGCTTCCTGCAGAAGATCACGGACGCGTACGCGAAGGATTCGGCGCTCGCGAACCTGCTGCTCGATCCGTACTTCAAGGATATCGCCGCGAACTACCAGGCATCGCTGCGCGACGTCGTGGTCGCCGCGGTGAAGGCCGGCGTGCCGGTACCGGCGTTCGCGTCGGCGGTCGCGTACTTCGACAGCTACCGCTCCGAGCGGCTGCCGGCGAACCTCGTGCAGGCGCAGCGAGACTTCTTCGGCGCGCACACGTTCGAGCGTACCGACAAGCCGGGCAGCTTCCACGCGAACTGGTCCTGACCGGCTGGCGAGGGCAGTATTGTTGCGAAAATCTATTCTTTGAATAGGGTTTTTCTATCCCGGATGCCGACATTGTTGGCTCCGGGGAAACAGTGTTTTCGCTCTTTCATGGTTTTCCCTAGGGGACGCCGGGACTAAACTCTGTTCCATCGCTGCAGACATGGTGTGTGCGGCGGAGCAAAAAAATCCCGGAGGTAATCATGAAATCGCTGATCGCAACGTTCGCTGCAGCTGCCGTCCTCGCCGTTCCCGCCGTCTCGTTCGCCCAACAGAACGCGCCCGTCACCCGTGCACAGGTGAAGGCCGAACTGGTCGCCGTGCAACAAGCCGGCTACAAGCTGGGCAGCGACCGGACGAACTACCCGGAAGGCATCCAGGCCGCTGAAGCCCGTCTGAACCCGCAACAGAACGTCGCCGCTGCCGACACGACCGGCTACGGCGCGCAACCGGCTGCCGCGCAAGAATCCGGCGCGCCGGCCAAGGCCAAGACCGGCTGGCAAGTCAAGCGTATCGCTGACGACGCCCCGATCTACAAGGGTCGTTAATGGTGCGGCCGCATCGGCGGCCTGATCCGACCCTGGAAGTAAAAACAGCCCGACGTTCCGTCATGCGGAACGTCGGGCTGTTCTCATTGGCGGCGCGCGTATCGCGCCAGCCGTCAGTTCAGTGCAGCGCGCGCCGGCCGCGCCCGATGTCCCGGAACAGCGCTTCGGCCGGTTCCAGCACCTGCAGCCACGTTTCGTCGTAGCCGCTCAACGTGTCGAGCGCATCGCGCAGCCGCTCGATCGCGAGGATCGGCAGCTCGACGCTGTGGCGCGTGGCGCCGGTCATATGCGCGACGCTCGCCAGCTGGACGAGCGCATCGGCCGCCTCGGCGACGTCGGTCGCGAACAGCAGGTGCCGGTTGAGCAATTCGACCAGGCCGCTTGAGCCGGAGAAATCGTCGGCGTTGAGCTGCACGGAAAGAAACGT
This sequence comes from Burkholderia sp. Ac-20392, assembly GCF_017104585.1. Classification (NCBI taxonomy): domain Bacteria; kingdom Pseudomonadati; phylum Pseudomonadota; class Betaproteobacteria; order Burkholderiales; family Burkholderiaceae; genus Burkholderia; species Burkholderia sp. Ac-20392. The sequence continues at coordinate 779 of NZ_JAAGPB010000287.1, read as the reverse complement.
CGCGTTGTTCATTGTCATGCTCCTCGTTGTCATTGGATCGCGCAGTGCATCACCGAGTATAGGCGGCGATCGAAGGGGAGAATGTGACGGGATCGAGACTGCCGGCGAGGGCGGCACGGCCTGCTGAAGATCCGCCGCAGGTCCGCCCGGCGGCCCGCCCGGCGCGGCTTGCAGGCCACCGGCACGCGGGTGCGCTGCCGCAAGATTGTTGCCGGATCAGGCACCTGACGCGGCCTTGACCGCCACAAATGGTATCTTTGCCGATTGGGACGACGCGAAAAAGGGGCCGGTGAGCCCATTCGCACCAATGTCCCGCTGTGGAAACTGACGGCCGCGAGAGCGGTCGGATACTGGTTGGTCCGGCCGTTCGGCCGGACATCGTGCGTCGCGCGCCGGGGGGCGGTGGGCGGCGCAACGACGCAAATCCGGGAGGACCCTTGAGAGAAACTATTCCCATCCACGATGCGCTGACGCGCTGGCTGCCGCAGGCGGCGCTCGTTGCCGCAGCCATCGCGCTGACGGGCTGCACGATGACGCCGTGGACCGACAGCTGGCAGCCGGCGCGTCAGTCGGCACCCACGTCGGCCGCGACGCCGGGCGTGATTGCCGGCTATTACCGCGTGAATCCGGGCGATACGCTCGCGGGCGTCGCGAACGCCTACGGGCAGCGCGTCCAGGACGTGGCGAGCTGGAACCACATGGCACCGACCGATGCCGTGTATCCCGGCCAGGTACTGCGCGTCGCGCCGCCGCCTGCCGCGACGTCGCTCGGGCAGCCG